>DRLM01000044.1 GCA_011375345.1 Gammaproteobacteria bacterium | reverse complement strand
TGCGCCCGCCCCTGGGCCTCCAGCACGGCGGGATGATCGCCATGCCGGCCGGCCAGTTCATTGGCCAGCGACAGTGCCTTGAGGGGCTCGTTTTGCTGGAGGCGGAGGTTGATCAGGGACACGCCCGGCCGCACTGCGCCCTTGTTTTTCTCCCACGCCGTCTCCAGCCATTTTTCCGCCCGGGCCCGGTCGCCCTGGCGGGCGGCGAGGCGCGCCAGGGCCATCATTGCCCCCACGTGCGTGTTGTTCTGCTTGAGCGCGGCGCGGTAATGCCCCTCGGCCGCGGCCCAATCACCCTTGGCTTCGTCCAGACGGGCGAGATTGAGGTGGGCGGTTACAAACCTGGGGGAGACTTTCAGCGCCTGGGAAAAGGCTTTGCGGGCGGCGGCGTGGTCCCCTTTGCCCAGATAGGCCGCGCCTTTCATGTTCAAGGGGATGGGGCTGTCGGGCAGCTTGGCCGCAAACTGGTCGGCGGCTTTGAGCGCGGCATCAAACTCCTTGCGTTGAAGGTGCGCGAGGACGAGCAGGACGTCGGCCTGCACGGAGCCCTGGTTCAGGTCCACGGCGGACTGCAAGGCGGAAACGGCCTGATCGCTCTCGCCGCCGGAGAGGTAGCCCAAGGCCAGTTGGGTGCGCAGCACGGAGGCATCGGGGGCGAGTTCCACGGCTTTTTCCAGCAGGGCGATGCCTTTGTCGGCCTCTTTTTTTCGCAAATAGGCGCCACCGAGCAAAGACAACACCTGGGGATCGTCCGGGTACCGGTCGCGGATCACATCCAGGGTTTCTATCACCCGGTCCGGTTCGCCTTTTTTCAACAACACGGCGGCGTAGAGCTTGCGGCCCGGCAGATGATCCGGGGTCAGGGCGACGAATTTTTCCAGCGCCAGGGCGGCCTGTTCCAGCTCACCGCGCTGAAAATAGATGGTGCCCAGCAGGAGCAGGCTGGGGCCGTGGGAGGGCGCCACCTGCACCACCCGCTGCAGGGCGTCGCGGGCGGCGTCCCTGTCGTTCTGAAAAAAGGCGGACAGGCCGGTGAGATAGTGGGCAATGGGATGGTCGGGCATGGCCTTTTTGACCGCCTCGATGTCGGCCCCGGCCGCTTTGAAGTCCCGCAGCCCCAGCAACATCAGGGCGCGGCCGAGATGGGCGGTGATGTTGTCCGGCTCGCGCTCCAGCACCTTGCCGTAACTCACCGCGGCGCCGGGAAAATCCCTTTTGCGGCGCTGGAGTTCGGCATTCAGGAACCACGGTTCGGGCGCGTCGCCGAAACGCTGGAGCGCGGTGGCCACGTGTTTCCCGGCGGCGGCCTGATCACCCCGGGCCAGCGCCAGGCGCGCCTGCCCCAGCACGGCTTCTTTTTCGTCGGGGTTGAGCGCCAGCGCGTCCTGGAAGGCCTTGGCGGCCTCATCCCATTGCTGCAGGCCGAGACGGGCATGACCGCGCAGCGCAGCGGCGGCCGCCTGCGCGGCGGCGCTGGCATTTTCGGGGACCGGCACCTCATCCAGCGCGCGCTGGAACTCACCCAGCAGAATATAGGCTTTGCCCAGCACCAGGCGGACGTCGTCAGGCCCGCCACCCGCCTGCGCCGCCCGGCGGGCCTCTTTCTCCGCCGCGGCGCCGTCGCCGAGACGCAGATAGACCCGGGCCAGCAACAGGCGGGCGGCGGCGCTGTCGGGGTTTTGCTGCAAGGCGTTCTTGAGCTGGATCACGGCGGACCGGTACTCGCCCTTTTGATAGTAGTTCCGGGCGTCTTTGAGATAGTCGTCCAGGTTCGCCGCCCTGGCGCCGGCCGCCGCCAGCAGCAGCGCCATCAGCCCCCCGAAAACAAGGTGTGCACTGTATTTTCTTTTCATAATCATCCGGTCCGATGTCCTCTCAGGGAATGGGAGAATAGCACGAATCCCGCCGACCCACGGAACCCCTGTGCCGGGTACGCGATCAGGTTTTGAGACCGAACTTGTTCAGTAAATCATACAGCGTCGGCCGGCTCACCCCCAGCGCTTCGGCGGCCTGGGAGATGTTGCCTTCATACAGGCTCAGCGCCCGCTGCACCGCCGCCCGCTCTGCGCGGTCGCGCACGGTGCGGAGATTGAGTTCCAGTCGTTCCCCTTGCTCGGGCACCTCCAGCTCCAGCTCTTCGGCGCTGATGCGGTTGCCCTCGGCCATGATGACGGCGCGCTTCACTTTGTTTTCCAGCTCGCGCACATTACCAGGCCAGCGGTGGGCGGCGATGGCGGCCACGGCGTCCTGGGCGAAGCCGCGCAGGCTGCGGCCGTTTTGTTCGGCGAAGCGGTGCAAAAAGGTGCGGGCCAGGAGGATGGCGTCTCCGTCCCGCTCCCTGAGGGGCGGGATTTTTACGGTGATTTCACTGACGCGGTAGTACAGGTCTTCCCGGAAATCGCCGCTTTCCACCCGCTTGGGCAAATCCCGGTGAGTGGCGCAGACCACGCGCACGTCCACAGGAATTTCCTGCCGCCCGCCCAAGCGCTCGATGACGCGCTCCTGCAGAAAACGCAGAAATTTCACCTGCAGGGCCATGGGCAGGTCGCCGATTTCATCCAGAAACAGGGTGCCGCCGTCGGCGTATTCGATTTTGCCCTTGGTCTGCTTGGCGGCGCCGGTGAAGGCGCCTTTTTCGTAGCCGAACAGTTCGCTTTCCAGCAGGGTCTCGGGAATGGCGGCGCAGTTCAGGGCAACGAAGCGCTTGTCTTTGCGGGGGCTCAGATCGTGCAGCGCCCGCGCAATCAGTTCTTTGCCGGTGCCGCTCTCGCCCAGCACCAAGGTGGTGGCGTCGGTGGGGGCGACTTTTTCGATGGTGCGGCACACTTTGAGCATCTGCGGGCTGGCGGCGATCAGCCCGGCCAGGGGCGAGTCGGTCCCTTTGGCCGCCAGGCGGCGGTTTTCCTGCTCCAGTTGATAAAGGCGGTAGGCCCGCCCGACGATGAGGGCCAGGATGTCCGGCTCGACGGGCTTTTGGTAGAAATCGTAGGCCCCCATGCCCACGGCTTTCACCGCGTTTTCCCGCTCCTCGTTGCCCGAGACCATGATCACTTTGGTGTCGGGCGCCAGGGCCAGAATCTGCTCCAGGGTGGCCAGGCCTTCGCTGGCGCCGTCGGCGTCCGGCGGCAGGCCCAGGTCCAAGGTCACCACCGGCGGCTCGTAACGCCTGAGTTCGGCAATGGCGCTGTCCCGGTCGCCCGCCACCTTGACATCGAAACCCTCGAAGGCCCATTTGAGCTGGCTCTGCAAACCCGGATCGTCCTCCACCACGAGCAAACTCGGTATGTGCCGCTTAGCTGCCATAATGTCTTCCCTACACTACTGATTCGCTGCCGCAGCCGGCGCCGCGCCGGCCAGGGGCAGATAAATTCGAAAACAGGTGCCCCGCCCCGGCGCGCTGTCCACCTCCACCCGCCCGCCGAGCTGCTGCACCAGTTCCCGGGCTTCGTACGCGCCTATGCCCATCCCCCCCCGGCCCTTGGTGCTGACGAAGGGTTTGAACAGACGCTCGCGCACGAAATCCGCATCCATGCCCGAGCCGGTGTCTTCCACCTCGATACGGGCCATTGCGCCCTCTGCGGCCAGACGCACGGTCACGCTGCCGTCCGCCGCCGTGGCATCCTGGGCGTTTTGCACAACGTGACCCAGCACGTCCGCCAGGCGGTCCCGCCCGGCCCGGATGCTGAGGGCCCCGCCGGCGCACTTTAGCACAGGCGCGGGGGCATCGGCGGCGCGGGCGGTGACTACCTCTTTGAGCAGCGCGCCCAGCTCCAGTTCTTCAACGGCGCCGGAAACGGCCCCGCCCCGGAGCTGCGCCAGCAGGCGGCTCATTTTCTGGCTGGCGTTATCCACGGTGGCAAAGGCGTCGTCCACGAAGGCGGGATTGTGCTTGTGTTTGGCGGCATTGCTGACCACCAAAGAAAGCTGGGCCACGACGTTTTTCAGGTCATGCATCAAAAAGGCGGACATGCGGCTGAAGGCCTCGAACTGGCGCGCCTCGGCCAGGGCTTCGGCGGCCTCGGTCTGGGCCAGGTAGCTGGCCGCCTGACGCCCGGCGGTTTTGAGCAAATCACTGTCTTCCCAGTTGAAGGAGCGCGGGGCGCGGGGCGCCAGCAAGACTACAAAACCCACCAGCCGCTCGTGTTGCATCAGCGGCACCACCAGCCAGGCCCGCGTCCATGCCGCCAGCCAGCTGGGCACAACCAGGCCGGCGTAGGCTTCCGGGCTGAGCTCGATTTCATCCAACCGTATCACCCATTGTTTGTGCGCCAGGAAGCGCGCCAGGGAGCCGTCTTCCGGCTCCGACTGGCCGGCGTATTCGGAGGCGTTCGCACACGCAACATAGTGAAACTGGCCGTCGCGCAGCCACCACAGGCCACCACCGGGGCTGTCAACGATATCGGCCAGGGCGATGATGGTTTGGGGGCCGATGTCACGGGGATCGGCCTCCGACAGGGTTTTGATGAAGCGCAGCCATTCTTCCCGGTAGTCGTATTTGTAGTTGAAAAAATGCTTGTTGAGAAACACCTTGAGCCGGGCCTGGGCCGCACCGGAAAACATCAGCATCACCAGCACCATGAGGGCGCCGAACAGGAATACCGCCTGGGCCACATGACCCCAGTCACCGCCGAACTCGCGGATATACCAGCCCCCCACCGCCATCACCAACAGGTAGATGCCGGCCCCCACCAGGGTGACGGTGTGCATCACCACGCGCCTGGAGACGAACACGTCCAAAGACCAGTCGGGATTACGGGCGGCGGACAGGGCGATGAGCGGCATCACCACGGCGTTGACCAGGCCCCGCGCCTGCCACAACCCGGCGTCGATGCGTTTAAACAGCAGGGCGTCGGCGTACATGAAGAAATCGTAGGCATACAAGCCGCCGATGCCGAAACACAGGTATTTGATGGCCCAGCGCTTGTCCGGGCGGGTGTTGCGGAACAGTTGCTCGACGATGGCAAGCCCCACTACCGCCAGCAGCAAATGGCCGAACAGCCGCCCCTCCACATGAAACACGGGCACGCCGGTGCGCTCACCCAGCCAGGGATAGACCACCATCACCAGCGTGATGAAGGCCAGGACAGCCAGACCCGCAGCCCAGCGCCGCGAGCGTGGATCCCAACGGCCCTCGGGGTTGAGCAGCTTGAGCAGGAACAAGGCCCAGCCCACATCCCGCAGCAGCTCGAAGATGTCCACCCCCAGCAGCAACACGGGGGTGTCCATGCGGGTGGCGAACACCGCCGCCAGAGCCGCCCACAGGGCGGTGAACACGGTGGCCACCACCAGCAGACCGCCCTGCAAACGCCCCCGCCAGCTGGTCACCAGCAACAGCGCCAGCAAGAGGTAGACTGCGGTGGCGATGCCGTAACTCGCTGCCCCCAGAACAAACACCGGTTCAGACCTCACCAAGTGCGGCGCGAACACAGCCGGGATGGGAGGGGCAAGGCGCCGCCGTGACAGCGCCGCTCAGCGCGCCCCCCGGCCCCACAGCACCACTTCGGCCGTGTGAAGCAGGATAAGAAGATCGAGAAACAGGCTGTAGTTCTTGACGTAATACAAATCATATTGCAGCTTCTGGGCGGTTCCCTCTTCAGAATCCGCATAGGGAAAACAAATTTGCGCCCAGCCGGTGATGCCCGGCTTGACGCGGTGGCGCTCCGCATAAAACGGGATACCCGCCGCCAGCTTTTCCACGAACACCGGGCGCTCCGGCCGCGGCCCGACGAAGCTCATATCCCCCTTCAGCACATTGAACAACTGGGGCAGTTCGTCGATGCGGGTGCGGCGCATGAAGCCGCCCACCCGGGTGATGCGCGGATCCCGTTTGGAGGCAAAGCGGGCCTTGCCGTCGGCTTCCGCGTCCACCTGCATGCTGCGGAACTTCAGCACCTGAAACAAGCGCCAGTTTTCCCCCACCCGCACCTGGCCATAAAAAACAGGCCCCTTGCCTTTGCTCTCTATCAGGATAGCCGCAGCGGCCAGCAACATCAGCGGCCAGACCACCGCGAGCAGCAGCAAGCTGATCCCCACATCGAACGCACGCTTGGTCACCACCCGCAGGGCGCCGTAACGGAACCCGTCGGAAAAGATCAGCCAGCTCGGCTGCATGAGGTCCAGCATCACCCGGCCGGTCTGGCGCTCGAAAAAGGTCAGGATGTCCACCACATCAATGCCGGCCATGCGGCAATCGAGAATTTCATGCAAGGGGAAGCCTTTGCGCCGGTCCTGCACCGCCACGACGATTTCATCCACTTTGAGCGCCTGGGCCAGTTCCACCAGTGTGGTGTCCCGGCGGATCACCAGCTCCGGCGCCACCTCGTCGTGCTCCCCGGGAATGTGCACATAGCCCACCAGCCGGCAGTCCCGCCAGTCGCTGCGGCGGCGCAGCCGCTCGGAAATATGGGCCGCGCGCCTGCCCGCCCCCAGCACCAGGACACGGCGCTTGAGGGTTTCCTGGTCGATGACATGAAAAAACACCAACCGGGTGATCACCACCCCCACCAGCCCGGCGACGAAAGCGGCGCCGAAAACCCCGCGGCCGAGCAGCAGATCGGGAAAGACGAAAAACAGCAGACTGAGCACGGCAACGGCCACAATGCCGCTGAGGGTGATGCGCAGCGCCATGCCCCCGAGCCCCTCGCGCAGATTGCGCTGATACAGGCCCATGCCCACCATGGTGAGCTGGAAGCCCAAAGCGAAAACGACGGCCTGGGGCCACAGCGAGGCCACATCGTCCCACGCGGCAGGGAATTGCTGAAAGCGGATCCACACGCCGACATAAACCGCCCCGAGCAGAATGCAGAACTCCACCAGTCCGAGTACGAAAAAAGACCGCGGCACAAAATGGCCGAATAGCTTGATCAACGCTCTCTCCCTAATGCGTCCGTGTTTTGGCTTGTGGTGCCGGCAGCCCGGCCGACATCAGCGTTCCCGGCCAGGGCGGCGGGCACGCTCACATGTGCTGGTCGATACCACGTTTTCTGAGCCCCCAGGCAAACAGGGAAAACACCCGCCGGTTGGCCTGACGCAAACGCCCCACCAAGGTATAAATCAATTCTTTGAATATGGGATACCCCAGTTCGGGGTGATCGTCCAAAAACACCAACAGGCGCTCTCCCGCCATCACCGCCAGCTCACTGTCTGTCAGGGCCACCACCGTGGCCGAGCGCGGTTCGTGGTCAAACAAGGGCAGTTCGCCGAACACCTGGCCGGCACCCAGGTCACTGAAGCCGGGATGCACCGTGCGCTCCGCGTCCAGGTCCACATTGCCCACCACCCGCACGGTGCCGTCCAGGATGAGGTAGACATCCCGCGAGTCCTCGCCTTCGGTGAACACGGTCTGATTGGCCTTCAAATGCCGGCGGGACCAAAAGTCGCCCTCCCTGAATTCCGGATGTTCCAGCAATTTATGAAGCGACCCGCCCACGGCGTCACCTGCCTGACATGAGGATGGACTTAAGCATTTTCTCACAATTTCCGGCAGCGGTGACGTTACCCTTGGGGATTTGCTATTCTTGCCGCCGCACTGCGCCGCTAATTTATTCGGCCGTATTGGTTTTTTTTACAGTTCGTGACGGGCGCCGGGGATAACCGGCGTGGCAGGGAAACGTCTCAAAGAACGTCAGGAAACACAATGAAAGTGACAATTTTTGGTTCGGGCTACGTTGGACTGGTGACCGGTGCGTGCCTGGCTGAAGTCGGCAACGAGGTGCTCTGCGTCGACATCGATGAGCGCAAAATCCAACTGCTGCAAAACGGGCAAATCCCTATCTTCGAACCCGGCCTGGAGAACCTTGTCGCCAAAAACAGCGGCACCGGCCGCCTGCGTTTTACCACCGGTGTGGCCGAAGGGGTGGCCCACGGCCTGTTCCAGTTCATCGCCGTGGGCACGCCGCCGGACGAGGACGGCTCCGCCGATTTGCAGTACGTGCTCGCCGTGGCCCGTTCCGTGGGCGAGCACATGGACGACTACCGCATTATCGTCAACAAATCCACAGTGCCCGTGGGCACCGCCGACAAAGTGCGCGCGGCGGTTCACGAGACTTTGGCACAACGGGGGGCCAGGCTGGAATTCGACGTGGTGTCCAACCCTGAGTTTCTCAAAGAAGGCGCTGCCATCGACGATTTCATGCGCCCCGACCGCATCATCGTGGGCACCGACAACCCCCGCACCACCGAGCTGCTGCGCGCCCTGTACGCGCCCTTCAACCGCAATCACGAGCGGCTCATCGCCATGGACATCCGCTCCGCCGAGCTGACCAAATACGCCGCCAACGCC
>DRLM01000043.1 GCA_011375345.1 Gammaproteobacteria bacterium | reverse complement strand
GGCGGGACTACGTCGTTGCCCCCGCCACTGAATCGTTGCTCGCCATGTACGAAACCCTGCCGCAGCGGCCCCCTGCCCCGCGCGTGCTTGACGCCGGTTGCGGCGACGGCTGCGCGTTTGAGCTGTTGGCCAGGGGGCTGCTGCCCCGCAGCATTACCGCCGTAGAAATCGACCCCCGTTCCGTCCGGCTCGCCCAGGCTGCCGCTGAAGATTGCCCGGTGAAGGTCGATCTCCGCCACGGCGACCTGGCCCACCTGGACCTGCCCGACGATTCCATTGACGTCGTATTCTGTCACCAAACTTTGCATCACTCTTCCGACCAACACGCCGTGCTGGCGGCGTTTCGCCGCGTGCTCAAACCCGGTGGTGTGCTGCTGATCGCCGAATCCTGCCGGGTGTTCATCCACGCCTCCTGGGTGCGGACCTTCTTCCGCCACCCCATGCAGGTGCAGCGTTCCGCAAGTGAATACATCGCGTTGGTACGTAACGCGGGATTTACCGTGAGGGAGAAATGCATTCATACCAGCTCGCCCTGGTGGTCATTGCCCGATTTGGGTGTGCGGGAACGTATGGGATGGAAGGGAGGGGCTGAGAGAGAGCCTGCCCAGGTCCGCCTGGTGGCGGTGAGCTAGCCCGCATTTCTCACCCCCCTTCTACTGCGACGGCCCAATGGCACGCCCTGGCTGGCTTTCGCTCGGTCGGAGTGCCCGACATAGTGTCAGCTATGCCTGCGCGCTCCTCGGTCGCGAAAGCCACCCATGCCACACCCTTAGCTCCGTCTCGCTACGAACGGTGGTGAGAAATGCGGGCTAGGTGCGGGGGGGATGGTGCGCGTCCAACAATTGCCAAATGACACCCGGATTTGCGCACCTGTCTTGGCCACATGGCAGTAACCGGTCAATCCACACCGTTCTGCCCGGGCTGATCCCTTTGCCTGACCTTGCCATAACCTGTTCCTGCGTTCACTGACAGGAACGACATGACCCAGGCGACCTGGCAAGGCCGTGTGGGCTATGGCACGTCAGCGATCTCACGTCCCTGTGGACGCTGTGAGGTGCCGGTCTTTTGTCTCAGCTTGCGGGAGCAATCAGTTGGAGGCGAACAAGCTCTCTTCCGTTACCAGTTCGATGCCCTGCAATCGGGTCTTGATATTTTCTGGCAAGCCCTCGTGCGACAGGATGAGATCTCTGTTTTTGTAAAACAGCTTGTTGTATCGGTTTATTTTCCTGCCCAGTATATCCCAGCCTTGTTGTTTGGCGTTCAGCGGCCAGGATTCCAGTTCGATTTTGGATGTTTCAAAATCACCGGCGAAGGACGGCGCCCACAGCAGTGTCCACAGGTCTATTCTCATGCCGGTGCGCTGGTTGATCATATCGATCTGCTGGGGTGTCATGGACGCGTATTTGGAGAGATTCTCTACGGCCTTTTTTAGCGCGCGATAGTAGTTGTCCAGGGCTGCTCCATCATAGGCACTCACACTGACGTTCATAGAACGGTCACTCGTGACATGGACAGTGCTCCGGCTGGCTACCGTTTGGGTGGCGGCCGGCGCGGGTGCCGGGTTGGCGGCTACCACGGCATCCTGCGCGCCGTCCACTGCCAGCGCACCACCCGCACCCAGGCCGCCGGCCACCCGTTGCGGGGTGTAGTGGCGCAAAGCCTGGACCATTTGATTGAAGGAGTCGGCAAAGGCGGCAATGATGACTTTTCCTTCGGCGGAGTTGGCATAGCCGCTGGCACTGCCCCATCCGCGCGCACCTACGGAGAACCCACTGAAGTTGAAGTCAAAGTTTTTTGCGCTGCCGATGGACGAGGACACTTGAACACCAGAGCGGTTGTCGATCAGCAACAAGGTGGTTTCCGCTTCATTGCTTTTCGCGCCAACGGAACCGCCCCCGAGCAGCTTGGCGCCGGGCAGGAATCTCATCGCAGCGCCGGAGACCCGGCCCATGGTGCTTTCTCTAAAATTAACCGATGGGCTCAGGGTGTAATCCGCGGCAGCCATCTGTCCTTTGCCGAAATTGCTGTTGCCGCGCAAGTCACCGGATGACATGAGCTGGCGTTCGCGCTGCATGACTTTCATCACCGCGCCCCGTTCGACGATGGCGAAACAATTGGATTGTTGGATCATCATTCGAATGACGGGTACGGTGGAGCCGAGGTGGCGGTAGTGCTGATGGTAGTAATTCCACCAGGGCAGGCTTTGATCTTCGAACACGGTGACGGTGCCAAGTGTTTTGTCACAGGATTCCAGCTGACTGTTTTGGTTGACGCTGCGTGCGCCTGCGGCGGCGCCCGTTACCGTGCCGCCGGAGCCGCCGCCGAGCGTGGGCATGGTGCTCAGACAGCCACTGAGGACAACGGTAAAGGTGGTCGCCGACAGCAATTTGATGGAGTTGGCGGTGATCATGGCAAGCTCTCCCAAAGTGCTAAATGGATGTTATTAAAGATTGGACAAGTTGCTTTCCCGCTCCTGCCGGAAGGGTGGTGAAGGCGTTCAGTACCACAACGGTGCTTCGATTTTATCCGGCGTATTGGTCAGGCGGGTAAGCGAGTCGGCCTGCATCGGATTGACGAACAGGATGTCCACTTGAAAGGGCGGCGCCGGTGGCACCGGCGGCGGCGTGACAAGGACGAGGGCTGAACACAGCGCATCATTGGCAATGCCGAAACAGTTCACGCTATCCACGTCGTCTGGCACTGTGCCCAGCTCGGCGATTTCGCTTGCAGAGGCCGTATCGAACGATTTGAGCGTGGCACCGGGCAAGCGGTTTGTCTTGCCCTGGGCAAGAATCAAGCTGTCAAACTTGTCGGCCGCCAGCGCAGATCCGGTGCCCATGTTGAAATTGCTCCTGGCGGATCCGCCCACCCAGGCGGCTTGGGAGACTTCCAGTTTTGCATTGCCATTGTGATCGACGATGCCGGCCTTGATCTGCTCGACGCTGAAACTGGGGGTGAATACCAGCTTCTGGACGGTGTAGTACAAATCGTCGCCCGCCTGAAACACGTAGGCGTTGTTGCCGCCGCTCAAGGAAAGCAGGCCGGATGCGGTTCCGCCCTTGGTTTTGTCCACGGCTTTGAGTTCGGTGTCGGTTTGGTAGACCACGTTGGTGGAGGTGACCAACACGCGGAAAACGGGCGCGGTGTCCACCGCCAGCGCCGTGGCGGGGGCGCTGCCGTCAGCAGGGAGCCGGTAGATGGTTTTGTCGTGTTCAAAAAACACGGCGTTGCCGTCGGTGACCGGTGGGCCGCCGAGGAAGGTGCTGGGGGGGATGGTGAACAGCGGCGCGCTCAAAGCGCTGCCGTTGTCATCGTAGACAAAGAGCTGGCCGTCAATGTCCAGCAGCGCGCGATTGAGGCCGGTGTCCAGCAAATGGTGGGCCGATCCGGCCACTGTTTTCAGTGTGGGGCCGCAGTTGGCAAAATTGGCATCGCAGCGCCTGATGGCCCCGTTGTCGTTGACCAGCCAGCCCGACAAGGCACCGCTGGCGGCATCGCCCAGCGGCATCACCGGCGGCTTGGCCGCCACCGGCGCATCGCCAGGCCCCATGCCAAAGCGCACCATTTTCCATTCATCATCGGAGGTGCCGCACAGGCCGTCGCCGCCCGGCAGGGGGTAGAGGTATTGCGCCATGTTGACGTCGTTCAGATCGACGGCATCGTTGTCGTACTTCAACTGGGTGCACAGCGTGTTGGCGGCGTTTTCGCTGGAGAGTTGTGACGGGGTGGGGCTTGCGCTGGTCAGTGCGCTGATCCGATAAAGCCTGCCGTCGCTTTTGGCGTAAATCAGGCCCCGGACGTGCATGTTGCTGACGATTTGGGTGGCTGGAGTATAGTTGCCGAAATAGACAGTCCTTTCCGACCCGTCAATGATGTCGTCCCCACTTTCCACCGTGACCGGCGTTGCCGGCTCGTCCGGATCCACGGCCATCAGGCTGCCGCGGTAGAACAAATACGAGCCGCCGCCGACACCCCCCCCGCTGGTGCCGCCGGCGGGGCCACCCCCGGTCGTGCCGCCGCTGCCACCGGCGTTGTTACCCGGTTTGTCACCGTCACCGCAGGCGGCGAGCGTTAGGGCGTACAAAACAGCGATCGGGATGAGGGACATTTTGGGTGTCATGATGACCTCCAGGATGGTGCTGCTTGGTCCAAATTCACGGATAATATTATAGCTTACAATGTAAGCTATATTGTCACCATCCTTTCGTCAAGCCTATTCTGGCCACTTTGAGATCCAGGGGATGAGGCAGGTGTTGCAGTGTCTCAATCCGCCGGGCGGCGCCCCCAGTGGGGGTCGGCAGCGAATCGGTGGCTGGCAGGCGTGAAGTGCGCTTGCGTACTCGGTTATCATGCTATTGATTCACTGGAGACCTCAACGTGAGCCGACCCACCAAACTCAGCCTTACCGAAGCCGTTATCGCTCATTTGTTGCGGCAAAGTGACGCGCCCCTGTTCGGCTTGGAGCTGGTGCGGCGCTCCGCGGGGGGAGAGTTGAAACTGAAAAAAGGGACAATTTACGTCACCCTCGAGCGCATGGAGAAAAAAGGTCTGGTGATTTCAGAATTGGAGACGGCACCGCCGCCCCATGTCAAGGAAGGGGACTTTTACATTCCGCGGCGCCTCTACACCTTGACACCCAAGGGCATGCAGGCGCTGGAAGCATTGGAAGACGCGGTGGCCCGAATCCCCGGTTTTTTGGTGAAGCCGTAGCATGGCACAAGCACCCTGCCCGGCACCCGGCTACGGCTCGCCCGCTCTGGACAACCTCGACCGCGGGGTGGCCCTGGCCGCCCTGGGCGGCGCGGTGGCAAACGGCATTCACGGCTCGCTGGCGGGGATACTGCTCACCGTGGCGGCCGCGCTGGTCTACAGCCTGGCGCGCAACCGCATTGCCAACAATGATGATTTTTCCGGTTTGGCCGAGCCGCCCCGGCAGGCCGCGGCAAGCTTGCGGTTTTACCGGCCGCTGTGTTTATGGTTGGGCAGTGTGCACATCTACTGCGGTCTGCTGGGGGACATGGTCGGTGTCAGTCACGACCAGAGCGGGACCCAGTGGCGCAATCTGCGTGACACCTTGTACCTGGTGTTGTGGACGCGCTTCAAAGAAAAACTGCTGACCTTGATGTGGCTGGACCATAAGCTCTGAGTGCTTTCCTGTGCCACCCCGCGGCCAGCACGATTATTTCCCCTATGTACTCGTTGGGTTGTTGGCGGCGGCGCTGTTTTTCCTCTTGTTGCTGGACCGGCGTGAACCGGTGTTTGCCACCTCCGGCGGCATGGTGCCCTTTCTTTTCATTGTGCTGGCGTTCACCGGGGTGCTGGCCCATTACGCCGCCCGCGCTCCGGCGCCGCGCAGCACCGTTACCGGCAGGCTGTGGCTGCGCTGGCAGCGCTCGGGGATGGTGGGCGGTGGCTTGACCGGGCTGATATTCCTGGGCGTTTATTGGGCCTACGACTGGCCGGCGCCCAATCGCAGCGAGATCAGCGAGCGGCAGGTCAACACCATGTGCCAGCTCGATGAACCGGTACCCGACGCCCTCATCATTCAAACCACACCCGATCCTCTGGACCTGATCCCCGGCTTCATGCTTGTGGGCATGGCCCTGGGCAGTGTGGTGGGAGGGCTGTTTCCGCGCTGGCACCGCTGGCTGGTGCGGCGCGCTGCGCGCCGACCGGCCATGAATGCCCTGACGCATCCGTATCTCTCGGGTTTGACCTTCGGCGTGGTCTTCGGGGCACTGATCGGCAGTTGGTTGTGCCCGATGATTTTCAGCATCAGCGACGGGCGGCCGTTTATCCGCGTTTCCACATCGGCCATTTCAGTGTTTCTCGCCGTGGGGTTTTACGTCTTGTTCGAGGTGGCGCGCCACCGGCGCACCATGAATCGCGCGGCCTACGGTTCCCTGGCCACGGTGCTGCTGGTGGGGGCGTCCCTGGCCGCGCTGGTGTGGTTGCTCGACGCGCAAATGGGTGTGTCCGCCGCGGCGTATTGCTTTTTCTACGACACGTGGAATACCGAGCTCAATCAACTCAAACCGGGCTGGCTGCCGGCGGCGGCCGGGGCGGTGTACGGCGCCATGGTGGGGGCGATCACCATGGCGGTGGCATCCGGTTATGTGATAATCCGGGCGGCGGTGGCAGCCGGCACGGAGGAGGTTTGACAGTGTGCCGGAAAACTCTGTTTTTCGGCAAACTGTGTACGGGGTGGGAAAGTAACGTCATGTTCAACGACGAGAAGTCATTGAACATGCAGAGAAACATGCTGTTCCACCGCGCAGCGTTCCCGGCGGGTGGATCAGCGTGGCCGAAACCGGCATGGCACGGCGTTCCGGTGGCCGCCGGCGCCGGGGATGCGCAGCGCGTTGGTGGGGTGCGGCGGCTGCCGTATAATGAATTGTTCTTGACCTTGTCCAGGTGTTCCACGGGGGCGGGGGCCGGGCACCAGAACAAACACGGATTGGGGCGGGAGCGGATGCCGGTACACAGTCTGACCACGGCGTACATCGCCGCAGAGTCGCCGCGGCATGGCTAGGCGCGGCCTGTGGGCGGCCGCCCTGGGGATCATGATCCTGGTGGCACTGCCGTTCGTGGTCCCGAAGCCCGCGCCCCTTGAGTCGTCGCCCAGCGCCGGCACCACCATCGTCCCTTTGTCCGCCATCGTCGCCGAGACGGCCGGCTTCAAGAAAGTGCGTTTCCCCCGGGATTTCCGCTTCCCGGCCGATCACGGACCGCATCCGGCCTATCCCAGCGAGTGGTGGCATCTCGCCGGCACCTTGCGGGATGATGAGGGCCGGCCGCTGGGTTTTCAGCTTACGCTGATCCGGCGGAGCCTTGGTCCGGCGGCCCCGGCGCGCCGCTCCTCCTGGGCGGCCCATGAGGTGTATGCCGGGGTGTTTTCCCTGTCGCTGCCGGATGCCCCGCTGCGCAGCGCCCGGCGGCTCAGCCGCGCCGCCGCGGGCCTGGCCGGGACCCGCGCAGAGCCGCTGCGGATCTGGCTGGAGGACTGGCAGCTGGACCTGGCCGGCAGTGCGGGCGGGACGCTGCAGGGGGCGTTGCTGCTCAATGGCAATGACCTCAGTCTGCAGCTTGATTTCGGCCAGCCCGGGCAGGGCCTGATCGACGAGAACGCCTTTGACGGCCAACGCGCCAGCCGCGCCCGGCCACCCTTTCATCTCTATCTGCAACCCCGCCTTCAGGCGGCGGGCGTGCTGCGGGGTCCGGATGGGGAACAGGCCGTCCGCGGGCTGATCACCCTGGAACACGCCTGGGGCGAGTTGCCCCTGCCCGGGGGGCCGGTGGCCTTTGACCGCTTTACCCTGCATCTGGACGATGGCCGGGCGCTCTACGCCTTCCGCCGCCACCGGGTGGGGGAAGGCAGCCGGGCCGTGACCACCGGTTTTTTCATCGACCGGGACGGCCGGGCCCGGCTGCTGGGGCGGGAGGAAATCGCGCTGGAGCCGGCGGCCTACTGGAACAGTCCGGACAGCGGCGCCCGCTATCCCGTGCGCTGGCGCTTGCGCGTCGCCGCGGCGGGCATCGACATGGAGCTGGTGCCGGCCCACCGGGCGCAGGAAGGGCGGGCCTGGATTCCCTACTGGGCGGGGTTGGTGGTGCTGCGGCCTGTGGCGGCCGGCGCATCCCCGGGCGGCGCAGGGATGGTGCAACTCTATGGCTATGAGGGCGCATGAGCATGGGAAACCGATTCAAACGCTGCCGTGAACCGGGGTGGCGCCTGGCCGCCATCGCCTGTCTGCTGGCCGGCGCCGGCTGCGCCGACAAAATCCCGCCCTCGAAGCAGCGCCCGGGGGATCCCAAGCTTGGGTATGAACTCATCATCAACGGGGGCTACGAGAGCTGCGGCCTGCCCTACGAGGCCTGGCGGCGCACCCGTGCCGGCGCCGAAGTGGGGCCCACGCTGCCGGGCCGCCATGGCCGCAACCGGGAACTGCCCTATTTTCTGAGTGCTCACCGCGATCCCAACGGGGTGGAAATCATCACCCCCAATTGTCTGCTGTGCCACGCCGCGCTGTTCAATGGCGAGCTGGTCATCGGCCTGGGCAATGAAGCGGCGGATTTCACCACCGACCCCCGCGACGCCGTGGACGCCGCCGGGCTGTATGTATCCGGCCCGGCCGAGACCGCCGCCTGGAAGAAATGGGCCCAGCGCATCGACGCCATGGTGCCCTACAGCATCACCGACACCCTGGGTGTCAACCCGGCGCCCACGCTCACCCTGGCCCTCATCGCCCACCGCGATCCCAAAACCCTGGCCTGGTCCGAAAAACCCCTGCTGGCGCCACCGCCCGAAAAACCCATTCCCACCAGCGTGCCGCCCTGGTGGCGGGTGGGCAAGAAAAACGCCATGTTCTACAACGGCATGGGGCGGGGGGACCACGCGCGTTACATGATGATGAAATCCCTGGTCTGCGCCGACAGCGTGGCCGAGGCCGAAGCCATCGACGCCCAGTTCGTCCACGTCCGGGCTTATCTCGCATCGCTGAAACCGCCCGCCTACCCCTTCGCCGTCGACCGCAAGCTGGCCGCCGCCGGGGGGGAGGTGTATGAGCGCCGCTGCGCCAAATGCCATGGCCGTTACGGGAACGAGGCCAGCTATCCCAATCTGATCATCAGCGCCCGGCGCGTGGGCACCGACCCCGTCTATGCCGAAAGCGCCTATGAGGAAGCCGGACGTTTCATGGACTGGTTCAACCGTTCCTGGTTCGGCCGGCTCGCCCAGGCCCGGCCCCGCCCCGGCTACGTGCCGCCGCCCCTGGACGGCATCTGGGCCACGGCGCCCTACCTGCACAACGGTTCGGTGCCCACCATGGAGGCCCTGCTCGACAGCAGCAAGCGCCCCACTTATTGGACGCGCAGCTTCGACAGCCGTGACTACGACCCCGAGGCCCTGGGCTGGCGCTACACCGAACTCAGGCATGGCAAAGCCGCAGAACAAGACCCGGAGAAACGCAAGCGCCTCTACGACACCACCCTGCCAGGCTATGCCAACACCGGGCACACATACGGCGACAGGCTCAAGTCCGAGGAACGCCGGGCGCTGATTGAATATCTGAAAACCCTGGGCGGCTGATGCCGCGAACGTTCCCGATCGTCGCGACGTGATCCCGGGGCGGGAATGCATCTGCTGGCCAGTCCCGGCGGGACACTGGCGGGAAGCCGCCCCACCGCTTGCCCCGGCCCGGGATTGGTTTACCATGGGCGGGACGGAAGGAGAAAAGTCACGCCATGGGTTTTGATCGCAACCACATCAGTCACAAAGGGATACGCCTGATCGAGTATGGCGGTTTGTTCGTTATCATCGTCTGCACCCTGATCGCCGGCGTCCAGGAAATCCTCAAAATGGCGGCCGCGGGCGAGGTCACCCTGGCCGATTTGCTGCTGATGTTCATCTACCTCGAAGTGGTCGCCATGGTGGGCGTGTATCTGGAATCCGGCAAGCTGCCGGTACGCATGCCCCTGTACATCGGCATCGTCGCCCTGGCCCGATATCTGGCTCTGGACGCCAAGGACATGGACACCTGGAAGGTGATTGCTGTCGCCAGCGCCATCGTCCTGCTGGCTGTGGCGGTGTTGGCCATACGCTACGGCCATATGAAATTCCCCTATGACAGCCCCGGCTCTGCCGCCGACGAAGACAAGGTTCACTGATGTCAAGGGCTGACTCCCGTTGCGGGAACCGGCCTGTGCCAAGGCGTTGATTGAGGGCGCGGGGTTCGGGCATCGGCCCGGGCCGGAAGGCCAAGACCCCGTTCTCCTTGGCCGCCCCCTGCCGTGCCAGGAAAACGGCGGACACGGCATATCCCGGGACGGGAAGCGGAGCCCGGCGCCCCGGCGCACGCAAGGGAAACGAGAGCCAGCAAGCCGAAGTCGGCGCCCCTGCCCTGGAGTGCACTGCGATGACGCCCCCCACTGCTCCTGCCGTTTTCACCGCCCGCGGCCTCACCAAGATGTATCAAATGGGCGAGGTGCAGGTGCCCGCGCTGCGGGGGGTTGATCTTGATCTTTACCAGGGCGAGTTCGTGGTGCTGCTGGGCCCCTCAGGCAGCGGCAAATCCACCCTGTTGAACATCCTCGGCGGCCTGGATGCGCCCACCGCGGGCACTGTGCGTTATGGCGGTCATGATCTCACCGTGTACGACGATGCGGCCCTGACCCGCTACCGGCGCGAGCACGTGGGCTTCGTGTTCCAGTTCTACAATCTCATCCCCAGCCTCACTGCCCGGGAAAATGTCGCCCTGGTGACCGAAATCGCGGCCCGTCCCATGGATCCGGACGAAGCGCTGCGCCTGGTGGATCTGGGCGAACGCCTGGACCATTTCCCGGCCCAGTTGTCCGGCGGCGAGCAGCAGCGGGTGGCCATCGCCCGGGCCGTGGCCAAGCGGCCTCAGGTGCTGCTGTGCGACGAGCCCACCGGTGCGCTGGATGTGCATACCGGCATCAAAGTGCTGGACGTGATCGCCCGGGTCAACCAGGAGCTGGGCACCACCACAGCGGTGATCACCCACAACGCCGTCATCGCCGAAACGGCAGACCGGGTGATTTACCTCAGCAACGGCCGGGTCAGCGGGGTGGAACGCAATGCGGCCAAAAAAGCCCCCCGGGAGCTGAACTGGTGAAGGCCCTGGACCGCAAACTGTGGCGCGATTTGTGGCACATGCGCGGCCAGGCCCTGGCCATCGTGCTGGTCATCGCCAGCGGCGTGGGCACTTATGTGATGTTTCTGGTGACCCTGGATTCCCTGCAAGACACCCGTGCCACCTTCTACCGGGACAATCGTTTCGGTCAGGTTTTCGCCTCCCTCAAACGCGCCCCGGAAAGCCTGCGGGGACGGTTGGAAGACATTCCCGGCGTGGCCCGGGTGGAGACCCGGGTGGTGGCGGACGTGACTGTGGACATCGCGGGGTTTACCGAGCCGGTGACGGGGCATCTGGTGTCCATCGCCAACGGCGGCGGCGACGGCCACGCCCTCAACCGCCTGTACCTGCGCGCCGGGCGCCTGCCGCAAGCGGGGCGGCAGAATGAAGTGGTGGTCGGCGAAGCCTTCGCCGAAGCCCATCGTCTCCAGCCCGGCGACCACTTCCGCGCCGTGCTCAACGGCCGCCGTCAGGCCCTGACCCTGGTGGGCACGGCCCTGTCGCCGGAATACATCCACCAGCTGCGCCCCGGTGGCTTGTTTCCCGACTACCAGCGCTACGGCGTCATGTGGATGAACCGCGAGGCCCTGGCGCAGGCGTTCGGCCTGGACGGCGCCTTCAACGACGTGGTACTCACCCTTACCGCCGGTACCCGGCCCCAGGATGTCATCGACCGCCTGGACGATCTGCTGGAACGCTACGGCGGTCTGGGCGCCTATGAACGGCAGGATCAGCGCTCCCACCGTTTTTTGAGCCAGGAGTTCGACCAGCTTGACACCCTGGCGAACATCTTTCCCGGCATCTTCCTCGGGGTGGCCGCGTTTTTGCTCAATGTGGTGGTCACCCGCCTGGTGGCCACCCAGCGCGAGCAGATTGCAGCCCTCAAGGCCTTCGGCTATGGCAACGGGGCGGTGACCGGGCACTATCTGAAGCTGGTGGCCGTGGTGACTGCCATCGGGGTGGCCCTGGGTCTGGGCCTGGGTTGGTGGCTGGGCGGGCAACTGTCCGCCATTTACATGGAGATGTTCCGCTTTCCCTATCTGCTGTTTGAACTGCGCCCGGCGGTGGTGTTGCAGGCGGCATTCATCACCGCCGCGGCCGCCCTGGCGGGCACGGTGTTCGCCGTGGCCAGGGCCGCCCGCCTGCGCCCGGCGCAGGCCATGCGGCCCGAGCCTCCCGCGCGCTATCGCGCCACCCTCATCGAACGCCTGGGCCTGCGGCGCTGGCTGTCCCAGCCCAGCCGCATGATCCTGCGCCACCTGGCGCGGCGCCCGGTCAAGTCATTGTTGTCGGTGGTGGGCATTGCCCTGGCGCTGGCCATCGTCATGAGCGGCCGCTTCCAGCAGGACACAGTGAACTACATGGTAAAAGTGCAATACGGCCTGTCCCAGCGCCAGGACTTGTCCGTCACCTTCACCGATCCCACGGCCTACCGCGCCAGGGCCGAGCTGCTGAGCCTGCCCGGCGTCACCCATGTGGAGGGCTACCGGGCCGTGCCCGTGCGTTTTCGCCACCACCATCTCAGCTACCGCAGCCTCATCCGCGGCATGGAGCCGGGGGGCGACATCCAGCGGGTGCTGGATGCCGACCTCAGGCCCATCACCCTGCCCCAGGCCGGGGTGGTGCTCACCGATTACCTGGGCCGCCTTTTGGACCTGCGTCCCGGCGACCGCCTCACCGTGGACGTGCTGGAGGGCGCCCGGCCCACCCGCGAAGTGACCGTGGTGGGCCTGGCCCGGGAATACCTCGGCGTTTCGGGGTATATGTCTTTGGACGGGCTCAACCGCTTCATGCGCGAAGGGCGGGCCTTGTCCGGCGCCTATCTGGCGGTGGACAAACCCGCCCTGCCGGAGATTTACCGCAAACTGAAAGACACGCCGCGCATTGCCAGCGTGGTGGTGCGGGAGCGGGAGATTGCCAATTTCAACCAGACCATGCAGGAAACCATGCTCTTTTTCACTTATGTCGCCAGCGTCTTCGCGGTGGTCATCGCCTTTGGCGTGGTGTACAACAGCGCCCGCATCGCCCTCATGGAACGGAGCCGTGAGCTGGCCAGCCTGCGGGTGCTGGGCTTCACCCGGGGGGAGATTTCCTACATCCTTCTGGGCGAACTGGGCCTGCTCACTCTGGCGGCCGTGCCCCTGGGCATGGTGATGGGGTGGGGCCTGTGCGCCCTGATCGCCGTCAATCTGGACAGCGATCTTTACCGCGTGCCCCTGATCCTGGAGCCGGCCACCTATGCGTACTCGGCGACCGTGGTGCTGGTCGCCGCCCTGATCTCCGGTTTGGTGGTGCGGCGGAAACTGGACCGGCTGGATTTGATCGCTGTGCTCAAAACAAGGGAGTAGCACCATGTGGCACAGAACCCTGGCCCTGGCCACCCTGGCCGCCGTGATCATCGCTGCCCTGCTCTGGGGTTTTTGGCCCCGGCCGGTGACCGTGGACGTGGCGCCGGTGATGCGGCAGCCGCTGCGGGTGACCCTCGAAGAGGAAGGGCGCACCCGGGTGAGAGACCGCTATGTGGTGTCCGCGCCCGTGGCCGGCTATGCCCGCCGCATCGGGCTGGAAGTGGGCGAGCGCGTTGTGGCGGGCCAGCCCCTGGTAACACTGGAACCCCTGCGCGCCGCCGTGCTCGATCCGCGCCGCCGCGCCGAAGCCGAAGCCCGGGTGGCGGCGGCCCGCGCGGCCCAGCAGGCGGCGCGGCAAAAGGCCGAGGCCGCGGCGGCGGATGCGGACTTTGCCACCCGGGAGCTGGCCCGCATCCAGCGCCTGCGAAGCGCCGGTGTGGCATCGCAAGACGAGCTGGAGCAGGCCGAAAGCGTGCAGCGGCGGGCCGCCGCGCTCAGCCGTTCCGCCAGGTTCGCCGTGGATATCGCCCGCTTCGAGCTGGACGCCGCCCGTGCCGCTTTGCGCTTTG
Source organism: Gammaproteobacteria bacterium (assembly GCA_011375345.1). Lineage (NCBI taxonomy): Bacteria > Pseudomonadati > Pseudomonadota > Gammaproteobacteria > Gammaproteobacteria bacterium. Next base: position 4,545 of record DRLM01000043.1, on the reverse strand, counting down.
CCGCCGCCCCGGCGGGTGATGACGCGCCGGACAACATCACCCTCAAAGCCCCCGTGAATGGCGTGGTGCTGAAGCGGTTCCGGGAGAGCGAAGGTGCGCTGGCCATGGGCCAGGCACTGCTGGAAATCGGCGACCCCCACGCCCTGGAGGTGGAAGTGGACGTGTTGTCCGCCGACGCCGTGCGCCTCTCAGCGGGCACGCCGGTGAGCTTCACACGCTGGGGCGGTGGGCAGGTCCTCAAAGGCCGGGTGCGCCGCGTCGAACCCGTGGGTTTCACCAAAATCTCCGCCCTGGGGGTGGAAGAGCAGCGGGTGTGGGTGGTGGCAGACCTGATCTCCCCGCCCCGGCAATGGGCCCGCCTGGGGGACGGTTACCGGGTGGAGGCGAGCTTCCTGTTGTGGGAGGGCAAGAACGTGTTGCAGATTCCCGCCAGCGCCCTGTTCCGGATGGACGGGGGCTGGGCGGTGTTCGTGGTCAGCAGGGGCCGGGCCGTGCAGACGCCGGTGGAAGTCGGGCAGCGCAACGGTCTCGCCGCCCAGATCCTGTCGGGTTTGTCCGCGGGGCAGACGGTGATCGTTCATCCCGGCGATGCCGTCCGCGACGGGGTGGCGGTGGCACCGGGGTAACGCAGGCCCTTGTCCTGCGACACCAGTGTGTCAGCAATCTGGGAGAAAGTGAGTGCAGGCAGACACCAGCACAAAACAAAACGCATGGGGGCTGCCAGCAACGCTTTTCTGCTCTTGCGTCACTCGCTGGAACTCGGTGGCTTGTGCCTTCAGGACCGGGGGTGACGGGCCCGTGGCGGAACGGGGGGATTCCGCCACCGCGGATTTCCTCTCTGACAGTGCGCGCCAGCGGGGCGGCGGGCAAGGGCGGCTCAGCGCTGAACTGCGCCCGCGGGAGCAAAGCCGCTTCGCGCCGCCGGGGTGGACCCAAGCCCAACAAACCACGGCAACGTTTCGCTTTCTTTGCGGTCTCTGACTACGCCGGGGCCCGGGGGCGTGTCAGCCACCGCCGGAGCGCGCCGCAAAGCGTGCTATAGACGCGGGCTCACGGATTGTTTATCCGGTTCGATATGAGTACCATCACTACATCACTTCTGCTGAACCGCCCATGACCGTCACGAAAGTCCTTCGCTGTGTGTTGATACTCGCCCTGCTGGCCACCCTGCCGGCCCACGCGAGCCTCCCCGGCTGGGGCCAGGCGGGTGACGGTCCGGTGGTGACACACCATCACAGTGCTGCGGACAAGATGACGGTTACCGGTGCCAAGGAGCACGGCGCGCCCATGAGCTGCTGCGCCGGTGGTGGCCATTGCTGTCCCTTGATGCAGATTTTCCTTCCTTTGCTGACAGGCCCTGCGCCCGAAAGCCATCGCGAAGCGGCGCCGCCGCCTTTGCTGCAACCCGACCTTTCCCGCGAAACCGAACCGCCCCGACACCTTCCCCTTTGAAGGGATGTCCCGGCGGCCGTCAGCACCGGCAATCGGTAACGGCTGTTTTTCTCACGGCCTGCGCTCTTCCCGTCCGGGGGTGATATCGGGATCACGCACCAAAGCCACCGTTGCGGTGATGCCGGCCGCGTGACCCTCCCGCCCCCTCTTTGCGAAGGGAGAGGATGCAGTCCCTGATGGCAGGACGCTGCCCATTCTCTCGCTGCGTTTTCTGACGGCACGGCCGTTGTCCGTGCGGTAACTGCCCGATACGAGGAGTGTTCATGTTTACATTGCAAACGTTCCGGTGCGGCCTGGGGGCCGTGTTGGCAGCGGCCTGGCTGTGGGCCTCTCCCGCCCCGGTGGCGGCGGATGTCTTGGGGGTGGAGGCGGCAGTGGCCCGGGCTCTTGCGGCCAACCCCGGCCTAGCCGCCCTGCGCAGCCGCGCAGCCGCCCTGGCGGCCCGCCCGGTGCGGGAAGGGGCCCTGCCGGAGCCGCGCCTGATGGTGAATCTGGTCAACCTGCCGCTCAACGAGCCCGATCCCGGCGCCACGCCGATGACTCAACTGCAGGCCGGGATCAGCCAGGTTCTGCCCTACCCCGGCAAGCGCTCGTTGAAGCAGGCGGCGGCGGAACAGGAAGCGGCGGCGGCCCGGGAGGAGGTGGCCGAAGAGCGCCTGCAACTGGCCCGCGCGGTGCGGCGCAGTTGGTGGGAGGCGTTTTATCTCCAGCGCACCTTGGAGGTGCTGCGGCGCAACGACACCCTGCTGGGTCAGTTCGTGGACATCGCCCGGGCCAAATACGAAGTGGGGCAGGGTTTGTTGCAGGATTTGTCCCTGGCGGAAGTGGAACGGGCCAAGTTGCGCGAATGGCAACTTCGGGTACAGGGAGCCCAGGCGGCAGCACGGGTGCGGCTGAACACCTTGCTGGACCGGCCGGCCACCACGGCCCTGGCCTTGCCTGGTGAGGTGGACACCACCTTGGCGCCGGCCCCGTCCTTCGAGGTCCTGCTGGTCGCGGCAGAGCGCCTGCGGCCGGTTTTGCACGCCCGGCGGCATCAGGTGGATGCGGCCCAGCGGCGCCTGGAGCTGGCACGCAAGGAATACTACCCGGACTTTCAGATTGCCGCGCTGTACGGGGCCCGCGAAGGGCGGAGCGACATGGGCAGCGTGTTGTTCTCCATGAACCTGCCCCTGCGTACCGGCACGCGCCAGGATCCCTTGCGCGAGCAGCGCGGTCTGGAACTGCGCCACAGCCAGCAACAGCTGGCCGCCCGGCGGGCCCGGGTGGCGGGGGACATCGCCACCGCCCTGGCCCGTTACCGGCAGGCGCGGGCGCAGGTGTTGGAGTTCACCGGCACCTTGCTGCCCCAGGCGCGCCAGACCGTGGAATCCATGCTGGCCGCGTACCAGGTGAACAAGGTGGATTTTCTCAACCTGGTGCGCGCCCAGATTACCGTATACGACTACGAAACCCGTCACTGGCAGGCCTTTGCCGAGGCCAGACAGGCCCAGGCCGACCTCGCCGCCGCCACGGGCAAGGAGACCGTTGATGAACTCTTTCAGTAAAACTGTGCCGTTTGTGACGCTGACCGTGCTGGCTTTGGCCCTGGGGGCCGGCGGCGGCTATTGGTACGCCCAGCGCGCCGCCGAGACCCCCCCTGCCGCCGGCGGCGGTGAACGCAAGGTGTTGTTCTACCGCAACCCCATGAACCCGGCCATCACCTCGCCGGTGCCGGCCAAGGACGAGATGGGCATGGATTACATCCCCGTCTACGCCGACGAGGAGGCGCCCGCCGAGCGCGAGGTGCTGTTCTACCGCAACCCCATGAACCCGGCCATCACCTCGCCGGTACCGGCCAAGGACGAGATGGGCATGGACTATATCCCCGTCTACGCCGACGGCGCCGCCGGGGAGGCGGAACCCGCCGGCACTGTCACCATTGATCCGGTTACCGTGCAAAACATCGGCGTGCGCAGTGCCGTGGCAGAGCAGCGCACCCTGACACGCCGCATCGACGCCCTGGGCCGGGTCACATACGACGAAGAGCGCCTGGCCCGCCTGCACCCCAAGACCGAGGGCTGGATCGAAGAGCTGTTCGTGGACCAGACCGGTGCGGCGGTGAAGAAAAACACCATGCTGCTCGCCTTGTATTCGCCCCAGCTGGTGACCAGCCAGCAGGAATATCTGCTGGCCCTGCGCAACTTCGAAGCGGTGAAAAACAGCCCCGCCCGGGACATGCGCCGCAGCGCCGAGGAGGTGCTGGCCAGCGCCCGCGAGCGCCTGCAACTGCTGGATGTGCCGGCCCACCAGCTGCGCGAGCTGGAAAAGAGCCGCAAAATCAAAAAATACCTCCACATTCATTCCCCCTTCGACGGCACCGTAATGAACATCGGTGCCCGGGAAGGACAATACGTCACGCCCCAGACCGAGCTTTATCTGCTGGCGGATTTGCACCGGGTGTGGGTGTATGTGGACGTGTATGAAGACGAGATTCCCTGGGTGCGGCTGGGCGACCGGGCGGAGATGCGGGTCAAGGCGGCGCCGGGCCGGGTCTATCAGGGCAAGGTGAGCTTCATCTATCCCTATTTGCAGGAAAACACCCGCACCCTGCGCCTGCGCCTGGCCTTCGACAACCGCGATCTCATGCTCAAGCCCGGCATGTTCGCCAGCGTCACCCTGCACGTGGAGCCGCGGCCGCAGGCCGTGGTGGTGCCTGGGGAGGCCATTGTTCGTTCCGGCGCGCGCGAGCAGGTGTTTGTGGTGCGCGGGGCGGGCAAGTTCGAACCCCGTCCGGTGACCGTGGGCGTGAGTGCGGAGGGCTACACCGAAATCCTCGCCGGCCTGGACCCCGGCGAGCGGGTGGTGACCTCGGCCCAGTTCCTGATCGACTCCGAATCCAAGCTGCGGGAAGCCACGGCCAAGATGAGGGAGGCCATGGGCGCTGCGCCGGATGCTGGCCCGGACATGAAGGACATGCCCATGGACGACATGGCGATGGGCGAGATGAGCATGGACGATCTGGACATGTCGGACATGACTATGGAAGGGGGGCAGCAGCCATGACACTGCCCTTGCGCGTTGAACTTCGGCCGGCGTTTCGGTTCCACCCTG
>DRLM01000042.1 GCA_011375345.1 Gammaproteobacteria bacterium | reverse complement strand
TAATAGCGCGGCACAGGGATGTGCCGCCATTGGCGCAAGTCAATGCGAGCCCGCGAAATACCAGCCATTTCGCACAATGGCGCCCGTATTTCGCGGGCGGCAATCAAACAGGTCAGGACGACCTGTTTGATTGCCGGGTTAATAGCGGACTTGCAGTTTATTCTACTCTTTGACCCCCCACCGCCTGCAGCCGCCGCAAGATGCGCCCCACCGCATCGCGGCGCATGTCTTCCACCAGTATCTTCTGTTCCTGATCGGCCACCAGCACCTGGGTTTCGTCGAAGCGCAGCACGCGGGTGGACTCGATGGTTTCCGGGGCGAGCAGGGGCTGGCCCCGGGCGTCGTCCAGTTGGTAGCGGGCGGCGTAGCGCACTTCGTATTCGGCCACCTTACCGCTGCTGCCCACGGACAGGCTGCGACGGCCGCTTTGTTCGCCGAGCACAGTGAGCACCCACTGGGCCAGTTCGGGACCGGTGACGAGATCGGTACCGCCGGCTTTCAGGGCTTTGCGCAAGGCGCTTTGCAGGGGGCCGGCCTGACCGGTGAGGTACACAGGCGGCAGTTGGGCGGCCAGGGCCGGGCCACTGCCGCGCAGGTGGTAGCCGCAGGCGCTCAGCAGCAGACCGCAGGCCACCAGGGACAAGCCAGACCAGCGGTGTTTTCTCCCCCCCCTTTGAAAAAGGGGGGGGAGAAGACCGGGAAATGAGCGTGCCCGCCCCCCGGCCTCTGGCTTGTCGCCTGTTGCTTTCAACCCGCCACCACATTCACCAGCCGCCCCGGCACGACGATGATTTTGCGCACGGTTTTGCCGGCCACGAAGCGCTGCACGTTTTCTTCGGCCAGGGCGGCGGTTTCGATGTCGGCTTTGGGGGCCTCAAAGGGCACGGTGATCCGGCCGCGCAATTTGCCGTTAACCTGCACCACCAGTTCGATGATGTCTTTCACCAGGGCTTGTTCGTCCGCCACGGGCCAGGCTTGATCAACCACGGCATCGCTGTGACCCAGGGCCTGCCACAAGGCGTGGCAGATATGGGGCACGATGGGCGCCAGCAGGCGCACAACGGCCTCCAGAGCTTCGTGCATGACGGCACGGCCCCGGGGACTGCGGTCGTCGAATTTCCCCAAGGCGTTGCAAAGTTCCATGACAGCGGCGATGGCGGTGTTGAAGGTATGGCGCCGGCCCAGGTCGTCACTGACTTTGTGGATGATCTGGTGCACTTGGCCGCGCAAGGTTTTCTGGGCTTCGTTCAGTGCGCTCACGTCCAAAGCGGGAGCCGGGCCTTGTTGCACATGGCCATGCACCAGCTTCCACAGGCGCTTGAGAAAACGCTGCGCCCCCTCCACACCGGCGTCGGACCATTCCAATGACTGCTCCGGCGGCGCGGCAAACATCATGAACAGGCGGGCGGTGTCGGCACCGTAGCGCTCGATGAGTTCCTGCGGATCAACAGTGTTGCCTTTGGATTTGGACATCTTGGCGCCATCTTTGAGCACCATGCCCTGGGTGAGCAGCCGGGTAAAGGGCTCATCACCGGCCACCAGGCCCACGTCGCGCATGAGCTTGTGGTAGAAGCGGGCGTAGAGCAGGTGCAGGATGGCATGTTCGATGCCACCCACGTATTGATCCACGGGCAGCCAGTAGCGGGCTCGTTCATCCAGCATGGCTTCATCGTTGTCCGCCGAGCAGAAGCGGGCGTAGTACCAGCTCGATTCCATGAAGGTGTCGAAGGTGTCGGTTTCCCGCTCGGCCGCGCCGCCGCAACGGGGGCAGGTGGTCCGGTAAAACGCGGGCATTTTCTTGAGGGGTGAACCCACACCTTCGAACACCACCTCTCCGGGCAAGGTCACGGGCAGCTGATCCTCGGGCACGGGCACCGCACCGCAGACAGCACAATTGATCATGGGAATGGGCGCACCCCAATAACGTTGACGCGACACGCCCCAGTCGCGCAGGCGGTAGTTCACCCGGCGCCGGCCTTTTCCGGCGCGCTCCAAATACTCGGCGATTGCGTCAAAAGCCTGCTGGGAACTGAGACCGGTGAAATCACCGGAGTCCACCAGCAAACCTTTTTCCGTGTAGGCGGCCTCGCTCAAGTCCGCTTCGGAGCCATCGGCGGGAATGATGACTTGTTTGACGGGCAGCGCGTATTTTCGGGCGAACTCCCAGTCCCGCTGATCGTGACCGGGCACGGCCATCACCGCGCCTTCACCGTAGCCCAGGAGGACAAAGTTGGCGGCATAGACCGGCACTTTTTCACCGCTGACGGGGTGAATGGCGGACACCCCCGTGGCCACGCCTTTTTTCTCCAGGGCTTCCACGGCCGCCTCGGATGTCATGGTGTGACGGCATTCTTCGATGAAGCGGGCCAGGGCGGTATTGTGTTCCGCCGCTTTGGTGGCAAGGGGGTGTTCCGGCGCCACGGCCACGTACGTGACGCCCATGAGGGTGTCCGGGCGGGTGGTATAGACCTTGAGCGGCTCGTCGGCGCCTTCGATGCCGAAGTGGATCTCCACCCCTTCGGAACGGCCGATCCAGTTGCGCTGCATGGTTTTGACCTGCTCCGGCCAGTGCTCAAGCCGGTCCAGATCAGCCAGCAGTTCGTCCGCGTAAGCGGTGATTCGCATGAACCACTGGGGGATGTCCTTGCGCTCCACCGGCGTGTCGCAGCGCCAGCAGCACCCCTCGATGACCTGTTCATTGGCCAGCACGGTAAGGTCATTGGGGCACCAATTGACCGCCGCGGTTTTTTTGTAGACCAGGCCTTTTTCGTACAGTTTGGTGAACAGCCATTGTTCCCAGCGGTAGTAACCCGGATCACAGGTGGCCAGCTCCCGGCTCCAGTCGTAACCGAAGCCCAAACGCTTGAGCTGGCCGCGCATGTAGGCAATATTGTCCCGCGTCCACCTGGCCGGCGCGACGCCATTTTTCAGCGCCGCGTTTTCCGCCGGCAGGCCGAAGGCGTCCCAGCCCATGGGCTGCAGGACCGCCTTGCCCCGGGCCCGCTGATAACGGGCAATAACATCGCCGATGGTGTAGTTGCGCACATGCCCCATGTGCAGCCGGCCGCTGGGATAGGGAAACATGGCCAGGCAATAGAATTTTTCCTTGTCAGGTTTTTCGACAGCCTTGAAGCTGCCGCAGCGTTCCCAATAGGCTTGGGCATCGGCTTCTGTTTGGTGCGGATCGTAATTGGCGTCCATGGCATGGTCCGTCGGGACAAAGTAAAAGGGTTCAAGGATACCGCAGGGATACGGCACGCCTCAATCGGGGCAGTCACTGGCGTCTCCCCATTTTTTCACTTCATTGCCCCCAGCAATCCTGGCGCATCGGCGAACAGGTCGGGTTGTGGTGGTGCGAAGGCGGCTGTATGCCGTCTGCGCCGTAGCCAGGGATGGAAGATCACCTTGGCCATACTGAAC
>DRLM01000041.1 GCA_011375345.1 Gammaproteobacteria bacterium | reverse complement strand
TAGCGCGGCACAGGGATGTGCCGCCATTGGCGCAAGTCAATGCGAGCCCGCGAAATACCAGCCATTTCGCACAATGGCGCCCGTATTTCGCGGGCGGCAATCAAACAGGTCAGGACGACCTGTTTGATTGCCGGGTTAATAATTTTGAGCTGCCATGCCGATGGACGTATGATGCGCCGTTGGTATAAGGGAACGCACGTTGGCCTTGGACTGGAAGGATAAGCTCAGCCGTCTCGGCGCCGGTGGTGCAGCGGGGCTGCCGGGCCTGGTGACATTGCTGCTGGGTGCCATGCTGGCTTACCAGGCCGCTTCCCTGACCTGGACGCTGTTGCCTCCGCCGGACAACGCCGCCCCCCCGCCGCCGCGGACGGACGTTGCGGGCGGTGGGCAAGCTGCCGGAAACGACGCCGTCAGCCTGAGCCGGGCCATCGCCGCGCGCCATTTGCTTGGACAAACGCAGACCGTGCGCGTTCGCCCGGTGGAAACCGCCATTCCCGAAACCCGCCTGCGCCTGACCCTGCGCGGGGTCATGGCCCTCGACGACAGCGGCACCGGTGCCGCTGTGATTGCCGATCCCGCCGGCAAAGAGGCGCTGTACCATGTCGGTGATACCCTGCCCGGAGGTGCGAAGCTGAAGGCGGTGCACCCCCAGCATGTGGTGCTGTCCCGGCGGGGACGCCTGGAGACCCTGCGGCTGCCCCGCAATGCCGTCAGGGTAGGCGCCACCCCGTCCCGGCGGCGCCCCGGCGCCGCGCCTCCCCGCGTGGCGCCGGATGCCGGGGCCAGGCTGCGTAGCTACCGGGACCAGTTTCTCAAAAACCCGGCCAGTCTGGCGGGCCTGCTCAGGGGTGAGCCGGTGCGCCGGGGGGGACGTTTGATCGGCTTTCGGGTACGGCCGGGACGGGATGCCCAGGTGTTGTCCACCTTTGGCTTGCGCGACGGCGACGTGATCACGGCGGTCAACGGCATCAAGCTGGGGGAACCGGGAGGCACCGTGAAACTCATGCGCGAACTTCCCAGGCTCAATCCCGTGGTGGCGGAATTTCAGCGCGACGGCATGCAGCAGTCGGTGACCATCACCCTGCCGCCATGAGCGGGCGGCCAGTGGGGGGACAGGAGCGAAAATGACGCGTTAAAATGAAACGTTGTCTGAATTGTTCCGCGCCCAGCGAAGCGGCCCGTCACGCCGTTGCAGCCGATGCGCGATGCAGTTATCAAAAACCAACGCGGGGATCCGATTTACTGAGACATAACGACAACAAAGCCTCATTTCAGTGCATCCCCCACGTCCCGGCCCGGCGTCGCGGCTCCTGAAACGGGCCGGGCCCTTCCCGGCGAGCCGCGCTTTGTGGGCAGAGCGCCTGGAGAGTTGTTGTAAGGAGGCTCCCAGCTTGTCGTTTGTTTTTTAAATTGAGTACCCAGGATTGCGAGCTGCCGGGTTCGCGCAACGCCAGGATTTGCACAGCATGTTCACATGGATTCGATTTCAAGGACGCAGGTGGCGGCGCTACGCCGCAGTGATGGCGCTGTGGACTTTGGGCGGCGCGCTTGCCGCCCAGACCATGACCCTGAACTTCAAAGACACGGACCTGGAATCCGTGATCGGCTGGGTGGCGGAGCAAACCGGGCGGAATTTCGTCATTGATCCGCGGGTCAAAGGGAAGGTGACCATCGTCTCCGGCAAGCCCCTCAACAAAAAAGAAATCTACGAAGTCTTTTTGTCCGTCTTGCAGGTGCACGGGTTTGCCGCGGTGGACAGCGGCGAGATCGTCAAAATCGTTCCCGATGTGAATGCCAAGCAAACCGGCTTGCCTCTCGCCGACCGGCGCTTTCCGGGCCAGGGGGACGAGATGGTCACCCGGGTCATCCCCGTGGATCATGTGTCCGCCGCCCAGCTGGTGCCCATTTTGCGGCCGCTGGTGCCCCAGCAGGGGCACATGGTGGCCTACCAGCCCAGCAATGTACTGATCATTTCCGACCGGGCCGCCAACATCGACCGCTTGACCCGGATCATTGCCCGCATCGACCAGCCCAGCGTGGAAGACGAAATCGAAGTCATTCCCCTGCAACATGCCTCGGCGGCGGAAGTGGTGCGCATCCTCACCGCGCTGGAACAAAAAACCCGGCCCAGCGGCCAGCAAGCCGCGAGACAGGACATTCCCACCCTTATTGCCGATGAACGCACCAACACCATCTTGGTGAGCGGTGGCAAATCCAAGCGTCTGCGCCTGCGGGCCATCGTCTCCCACCTGGACATCCCCCTGGAACGGGAGGGCAACATCCACGTGGTCTATCTGCGCTACGCCAATGCCAAGGAACTGGTGCCCGTGCTCACCGGCATCGGTGAGAGCGTGTCCAAGGAAACGCAGGCTAAGAAAGGCAAAACCGCACCGGCGCGGGGCGCCGGCTTCACCATCCAGGCAGACGAGGCCACCAATGCTCTGGTGATCACCGCCCCCATGGAGGTGTTCCGTTCCCTGCAGGCGGTGATCCGGCAGCTGGATGTGCGCCGGGCCCAGGTGCTGGTGGAGGGTGTCATCGCCGACATTTCCCTGAAGCGGGCGGCAGAGCTGGGAGTGCAGTGGGCGGCCAATGCCGTTCCCGATCGGGAAGGGCCGGTGGGGGTGACCAACTTCGCCTCCGGCACCGGCTCCAGCATTGGTGAAATCGGCGGCGCCATTGCCGCCAATCAGGTGCCTGCCATTCCTGAAGGCCTGACCATGGGCATCGGTCGCTTCGTTTCCGACGGCTTCAGCATTGCCGCCCTCATCCGCGCCCTGCGCGGTGACGGCACTTCCAACGTGCTCTCCACCCCCAGCCTGCTTACCCTGGACAACGAGGAAGCGGAAATCGTGGTGGGTCAGAATGTGCCTTTCATCACCGGTTCGTTTACCAACGTGTCCGGTGCGGCGGCCCCGTCCAATCCCTTTCAGACCATCAAACGGGAGAACGTGGGGGTGACCCTGAAGGTCAAACCCACCATCAACGAGGGCAGCACCATCAAACTGGAGGTGGAACAGACCGTGGACAGCCTGGCCGCCAGCTCCGGCAATGCGGCGGACGTGATCACCAACACCCGCTCCATCCGCACCACCGTGATGGTGGATGACGGCGACGTGGTGGTGCTGGGCGGGCTGCTCACCGATGATTTGCGGGAAAATGTGCAAAAAGTGCCAGGCCTGGGGGATATCCCTCTGCTGGGTTCTTTGTTTCGCTATAAAACCACCACCAAGGACAAGACCAGCCTGATGGTGTTTTTGCACCCCGTCATCATGCGCGACCCCGAGTTTGCCGCCCAGGTGACCAATGCCAAATACAACTTCATGCGCGCCCAGCAATTGGGCCTGCAGGAACGCGGTGTGGCCCTGCTGCCCGGCGAAGCCGTCCCGGTGATGCCCAGCATGAAAGCCCTCACTGAACTGCCTGCGCCCTTCGATGCGCAAGGGCCGGACCCGCAAACCGCGGACCCCGCCGTCGCGCCATGACCGGTCTGCCTGTCGTTCCTGATATTGCCGCCCCGGCGTCCGCCGGCACGCGGCGGCTGCCCTTTGCCTTTGCCAAGCGCCACGGGGTGCTGGTGGAGCGTTTTGACCGGGGCGAGGCCGTGCTGCTGTGCCGGGCGGGCGCCAGCGTCCACAGCCTGGCCGAGGCGCGGCGGTTTCTGGGCGTGCCGTGCACGGTGCAACGGCTCAGCCCGGAAGATTTCGACACCCGGCTGCAGCAGGCCTATGAACACGGTTCGGCCGAAGCGGCCGAACTCATGGGTGATTTTGGCGATGAACTGGATCTTTCCCGCGTCGCCCAGAGCCTGCCCGAGCCGGAAGATTTGCTGGAAAGCGAGGACGACGCTCCCATTATCCGCCTGCTCAACGCCCTGCTCACCCAGGCGGTGAAGGAAAATGCCTCCGACATTCACATCGAGCCTTACGAAAACCGCCTGGTGGTGCGCTTCCGGGTGGACGGCGTGCTGCGCGAGGTGCTGGAGCCCAAACGGGTGCTGGCGCCGCTGGTGGTCTCCCGCATCAAGGTCATGGCCAAGCTGGACATTGCCGAAAAGCGCCTGCCCCAGGACGGCCGCATTTCCCTCAAAATCGCCGGCCGGCCGGTGGACGTGCGGGTTTCCACCATCCCCTCGGGCCACGGCGAGCGGGTGGTGATGCGTTTGCTGGACAAGCAGGCGGGGCGTTTGGATCTGGAACATCTGGGGATGGCGTCCGCGTCCATGGGTTTGATGGACAAAATCATCCACCGGCCCCACGGCATCATGCTGGTCACCGGCCCCACGGGTTCCGGCAAAACCACCACCCTGTACGCCGCGCTGAGCCGGCTGAACAACCGCCGCCGCAATATCATGACGGTGGAAGACCCCATCGAATACTATCTGGACGGCATCAGCCAGACCGCCGTCAACCCCAAGGTGGACATGAGCTTTGCCCGCGGCCTGCGGGCCATTTTGCGCCAGGATCCGGACGTGGTGATGGTAGGTGAAATCCGCGATCTGGAAACGGCGGAAATCGCTGTGCAAGCCAGCCTCACCGGCCATCTGGTGCTCTCCACTTTGCACACCAACACGGCGGTGGGCGCCGTCACCCGATTGCGCGACATGGGGGTGGAGCCCTTTTTGCTCTCCTCCAGCCTCATCGGCGTGCTGGCCCAACGCCTGGTGCGGCTGCTCTGCCCCCAGTGCAAACAAGCCCATGAGGCCAGCGAGGCGGAATGCGAGCGCTATGGCCTGCCCCGCTCGCCACGGCCCACTCTATACCTGCCCCAAGGGTGTGCCGCCTGCAAGCAACTGGGCTACGTGGGCCGCACCGGCATCTACGAGCTGGTGGATATCGACGAAAACATGCGTACCATGATTCACGACGGCGCCGGCGAACAGGCCATGGAAGCCCACGCCCACGCCCGCCACCCCAGTCTGTTCCAGGACGGGCTGCGCCGGGTGCTGGCGGGTGACACGGCGCTGGAAGAAGTGCTGCGCGTCACCCAAGAGGGCTGAGATGGGCGCCTTTGAATACACCGCCCTGGATCAGCGCGGCAAGGAACGCAAAGGGGTGCTGGAAGGCGACACAGCGCGCCAGGTCCGCCAGCAGCTGCGCGACAAGGGCTGGGCGCCCTTGGGTGTAAGCGAAATCCAGGGGCGGGACGAGGGCGGCCCCAAGGTGCGCCGGGGGCTGTTCAGGCGCGGCATCAGCACCACCGACCTGGCGCTGGTCACCAGGCAGTTCGCCACCCTGGTGCGCTCCGGCCTGCCGGTGGAAGAAGCCTTGCAGGCCCTGTCCCAACAAACGGAAAAAGCCCGCCTCAAGAGCATCCTCATGGCGGTGCGGGCGCGGGTGATGGAGGGCCATCCCCTGGCCGACGCCCTGGCGGAGTTTCCCCATGTGTTCCCCGATTTGTTCCGCGCCACCGTCTCTGCCGGCGAGCAGTCCGGTTTTCTGGACGCCGTGCTGGAGCGGCTGGCCGACTACACCGAAACCCGCCAGGCGTTGAGCCAGAAGACCACTACCGCTCTGGTTTATCCCGTATTGGTGGTCATCGTCTCTGTGCTGGTGGTCGCCTTGCTGATGGTTTATGTCGTGCCCCAGATCGTGCAGGTGTTCGAAGGCATTGGTCAGGATCTGCCTCCCCTCACCGTGGGCCTCATCGCCCTCAGTGACTTTACCCGTGACTACGGTCTGTGGTTGCTCGGCGGTTTGGTCCTGGTGTTTTCGGTGCTGCGCTGGATATTGTCCCGCCCCGGCCCCAAACGCCGCTTCCATGGCCTGTTGCTGCGCCTGCCGCTGGTCGGCCGGCTGGTGCGGGGGCTCAACACCGCCCGCTTTGCCCGAACGTTAAGCATCCTGGCCGGCAGCGGCGTGCCGGTGTTGGAGGCCTTGCGCATTTCCTCGGAAGTGGTGAGCAACGTGCCCATGCGCAGCGCCGTGGAAGACGCGGCGCGACGCGTGCGCGAAGGCGCAGCCCTTCATACCGCCTTGGAGCGCAGTGGCTATTTCCCGCCCATGACCCTCCACCTCATCGCCAGCGGTGAGGCCAGCGGCAAGCTGGAAGCCATGCTGGAACGGGCCGCTACCAGCCAGGAGCGGGAAATGGACGTGCTCACCGGCACCCTCACCGAACTGATGGGGCCGCTGTTGATCCTGATCATGGGCGGCATGGTGCTGGTGATTGTTTTGGCGATACTGTTACCCATTTTCGATTTGAATCAACTGGTCAAATAAGCCGACGACAGAGGGACACACCGTGACACGCGAAAACTCAATTCCGCCCCGGCAAGCCGGTTTCACCCTGATTGAAATCATGGTGGTGGTGGTGATACTCAGCATCCTTGCGGCCATCGTGGTGCCGCGCATCATGGACCGGCCGGACACGGCGCGCATCGCCAAGGCCCAGGCGGACATCCGGGCCCTGGAAAGCGCCTTGAATCTGTACAAGCTCGACAACCACGATTACCCCAGCACCGACGAGGGGCTGGAAGCGCTGACGGACAAGCCCGCCGATGCGCCGTCGTGGAAAGAAGGCGGCTATATCGACCGCCTGCCCAAAGACCCCTGGGGCCGCGACTACCAATACCTGAACCCCGGCGTGCACGGCGCCATCGACGTGTTCTCCCTGGGCGCCGACGGCCAGCCGGGGGGCGAAGGTGTGAATGCCGACATCGGCAACTGGAATCCCGAGGGCTAGCTGTTTGACGGTGCATGCGCTTGCGCCACGCCGCTGCTCGGGCGGCTTCACGCTGCTGGAAATTCTGGTGGTGGTGGTCATCATCGGGGTGTTGATCAGCTTTGCCGTGTTGTCCGTAAGCCGCCCGGATCCGCTCAGGGAAGAGGCCCGCCGCCTGGCGGCCTTGCTGGAGCTGGCGGCGGATGAAGCCGTGCTGCAAAGCCGGGAGTTCGCAGTGGAGTTTACCGCCGACGGCTACGCGTTCCTGGCCTTTGACGGCAAGCAATGGAACGCCATGGAGGAGGAAATGGCCTTCCGCTCGCGCCGCTTTCCCGACGGCACCGTAGTGGATGTGGCGGTGGAAGGGGAAGCGGCCACACTGGGCGCAGCACCGCAATCCGGCGCGGAGGAAGACAAAGACCAGGATGCACCCGCCACCGGGCCGCGCATCTTTCTTCTGTCCAGCGGCGAAGCCACGCCTTTCACGGTGACCCTGCGCCGCAGCGGTGAGTTGCACGGCTATGAAATCGCCGGCGACACTCAGGCCCGCATCCGTTTCCACGAACCGGGCTCGGATGATTAGTGCCATGCACGGGCGGGGGTTCACCCTCATCGAAATTCTCGTGGCCCTGGCCATATTGGCCACGGCGGTGGCGGCGATGGTGAGCGGCATCAGCAACCACATCAACAATGCGGCCTATCTGCAGTCCCGCACCCTGGCCCATTTTGTGGCGCTGAACAAATTCACCGAACTGCAAGTGGGCGGCGAGTTTCCCGGCGCCGGCAGCCGCAGCGGGGAAACCTTGATGGCCGGGCGCAACTGGCGCTGGGAAGTGGACATCTCCACCACCGAAGATCCGGATGTGCACCGCCTGGACATCGCCGTCTACAGTGAACGGGGCAGCGAAAATCCGCTGGCGAGCATGGTGGCCTACCTGGGCCGGCCCGGCAAGAAGACGGTGACGCCATGATGCGCGCGCGCGGTTTCACCCTGCTCGAACTGCTGGTGGCCCTGTCCATCTTCGCCCTGGTGGCGGCCCTGGCCTACCAGGCTTTGGATACCGTGCTCAACGCCGAGGCGCATACCAGGGAACGGGCCGAGCGCCTGGGTGCCGTGCAGCGCGCCTTCGCGCGCCTGGAACGGGATTTGACCCAGGCCGTGCCGCGCCCCGTGCGCGACGCTCTGGGCGGTGAGGAGCCGGCCCTGCGGGGGGGAGGCGCCGGCGTGGAAGTCTTCTCCCTGACGCGGACCGGCTGGCGCAACCCCCTCGAGCGCCCGCGCAGCCATTTGCAGCGCGTGGCCTATGTTTATCAGGGCGGCGCGCTCAGCCGCCGGAGCTGGCCGGCTTTGGACCGGGGGCCCGGCGCCGAGCCGTACGAAGAAACCTTGCTGGAAAACGTGGACGCGGTGGACATCCGCTTTTTGGATGCCGCCCGCCAGTGGCAACGTTTCTGGCCGCCTGCCGGCGCGGAGGAGGACAAGACGGCCTTGCCCCTGGCGGTGGAACTCAGTCTGGACCTGAGCGACTGGGGCCGCCTGACGCGGCTGTTTCAAGTGGCGGGCTGAGCGATGGCGCGGCGGAGCAACCGGGGCGTGGCCCTGATTACGGCGGTGTTGATCACTGCCTTGGTGAGCCTGACGGCGGTGAATATGGCCGCCCGCCAGACGTTGGATTTGCGCCGCACCGCCAACGTTATTGACGGCGGCCGGGCCTATGCCTTCGCCCTGGGGGTGGAAAGCTGGGTGCGGCAGGTCCTGCTGCGGGACAAAAAGAGCAGCACTACCGATCATCTGGGCGAAGACTGGGCCGTGCAGTTGCCCCCATTGGAAGTGGAAGGCGCCACCGTGGGCGGCCGTTTGGAAGATATGCAGGGACGATTCAATATCAACAATCTCTTGGGCGAGGACGGCGGACCCAGCGCGCTGGACGTGCAGCGCTTCCGCCGCCTGCTGGATCACTTCAACGCACCGAAGGAACTGAGCGACGCCGTGGTGGACTGGCTCGATGGCGACAGCGACACTCACTTTCCCGGGGGCGCGGAGGACGGCGACTACCTGCACCGCCAACCGCCCTACCGCGCCGCCAACCAGACCATGGTCAGCCCCAGCGAACTGTTGCTGATCAAAGGCTTCGACCGTGAAATCTACCGGCAACTGGCGCCTTTCATCTGCGCCCTGCCCACCCGTACCGCCATCAACGTCAACACCGCGCCGGCGGAAGTGCTCATGGCCCTGGCCGACAACGTGAGCCGGGAGGATGCGGAGATGCTCATCGCCGAGCGTGAGGAAAGCGGTTTTTCCAGCGTGGAGGCCTTTGTGCAGCACGATGCCCTGGCGGGGCGCGGGGTGAATGAAGACGGTTTGTCCGTTAGCAGCGACTACTTTCTGATGGACGCCCGCACCACCTTTGGCCGCGCCCGGGCCCACTTGTACTCCCTGCTGAGGCGCACAGAGGAGGGCACCGACGTGCTGTGGCGGGCCAGGGGGGCTTACTAGTGCGGCCGCTTTTCATCATCCGTCTCGACGAGGCCATGCAGGCCTCCTGGCTGGACGCCGACAGCCACCTCGTCCGGGGTGAGCTGCGGGAGGCCGCGGCGCCGGCCGCCGGGCGGCGCGTGGTGGTGCTGGTGCCGGGGGAGCAGGTGTTGCTCACCCAGGTCCGCCTGCCCACGCGCAAGCGGCAAAAAGCCGCCGCCGCGGTGCCCTATCTGCTGGAAGACCAGGTGGCCGGCGATGTGGAGACTCTGCATTTCGCCCTGGGCGTCCAGGACCAGGCCGGCCGCTGCGCCGTGGCAGTAGTGGACAAGGGGCTGATGGAACAGTGGCTGGCCGCATTACAGGAGGCGGGCCTGCGGCCGGCCGTGCTCATGCCCGACGTTCTGGCCCTGCCTCGCGCCGAGGGTGAATGGACCCTGGTTTTGGAGGGTGGACGGGCGCTGCTCCGCACCGGGCCGGGAACGGGTCTGGCGATGGAATCGCAACATCTGGACCTCATGCTGGAGGGCGCCCTGGCGGAGGCGGAGGGGGAGGCACCGGCCGCCTTGCGCCTGTTCGCCGGCCCCGGCGGCCGGGCCCCGGACCTGGCGCGTGCCGGCCTGACGGTCAACGTGAAACCCCTGCCCGGTGCGTTGCTGAATCTGGCGGGCGAGACGTTGGACGAGCGCGATGGCATCAACTTGTTGCAGGGAACCTACAGCGTCCGCGAACAACTGGGCAAGGCCTGGCGGCCCTGGCGACCGGCGGCGGTGCTGCTGCTGGCAGTGCTGGCGTTGCAGGCAACGGTCACCATCGTGACCTACCGCAGCGCCTCGGCGGAACTCGACGCGCTCCGGGACGAGGTGAAGCGGATTTATCTCGATGCTTTTCCTGCTGCCAGGCGGGTGGTCAACGTGCGGGCCCAGACGGAGCAGCGTCTCAAGGCCTTGCGGGGTGGTGGCAAGGGCTCATTGTTCATGGGTATGCTAGCCCGGGTCAGCGCGGCACTGACGGCCGCGCCGGGGGCCGCGGTGCAGCGCCTGGCTTACAAGGAAGGCGAGCTGCAACTGGCCCTCACCATCGGCGATCTGCAACAACTGGAACAACTCAAGACCCGCTTGCAGCAGGAACGGCTGGACGTGGACATCCAATCGGCCACCTCCCGCAACAAACGCGTGGAAGCGCGTCTGGTGATACGGGGGACGGCCTCATGAAAGACTGGTTTTTGGGCCTGAGCCCGCGGGAGCGGGTGATGGTGGCGGGCGGCAGCGCCCTGGTGTTGGCGCTCATGACTTACACTTTGCTGTGGGAGCCGCTGGTGCAAGACCTGGCACGGGTGGAACAGGCCCTGGCGGAACAACGGGACTTGAAAGTCTGGATGCAGGGCGCCGCGGAAGAGGTCCGGCGGCTGCGCGGCAGGGGCGCCGGGGGACAAGCCGACACCCGCTCCCTGCTGGCGGTGGTGGATAACACCGCCCGCCAGGCCCGGCTCAGCGGCGCGGTGAAACGCATTCAGCCCGACGGGCAGGCCCGGGTCCGCGTCACCCTGGAGCAGGCCTCGTTCGACGACCTCATCCAGTGGCTGGGCACCCTGGAAGCGCGCAAGGGCGTGCACGTGGCGGAACTGACGGTGGACCGCCGCGAGCAGGCCGGCCAGGTCAACGCCCGCGTCACCCTGCGCAGGTCAGGCGGATGAAGGTGACCCTGCGTTATGCCCTGGTGGGTGTGCTGCTCTATGCCTTGTTTCTGGTGTTGACAGTGCCCGCCGCGCGGGTTTATCCCGCCTTGCAAGACAGCTTGCAAGGGGTCGCTTTATACGACCTGGACGGCACCCTGTGGCGGGGCCGGGCGGCCGTGGTGCAAAGCGGCCGGTTCCGCTTCGACGATGTGCGGTGGTCTGTCAGCACCGCGGCCCTGCCAGGGGGGCGGCTGGAGGCCGATCTGCGCTTCAAGTTCGGCGGTGACAGCCAAAGGGCCACCGTGGGCCGTACCCTGGGGGGCATTCTCTATGCCCGCGACACCGTTTTGCGCATCCCCGCCGCTGCGCTGGAATCCCTTATCGATTTCCCCGGCGCCCGGCTGGGGGGGCGCCTCGATGTGGATCTCAAGGGTTTCGAAATGCGCGCCGGCCGCCCCCGTTCCGCCCGCGGCGTGCTGCGGTGGCGCAACGCTGCCCTGCGCGCGCCCGTGGCGGTGGAACTGGGTGGGTTCAAGGCGGACATCAGCACCGAAGGCGAGAACATCCGCGCGCTCATCGCCGATACCGGCGGCCCCTTGCAGGCGGAGGGCTTGCTCACGTTGAGCACTGCCGGGGAATACCGGTTCACCGGCTATTTTCGTGTACGCGATGCCAAACAGACTGCTTTGGTGCAAGGCCTGCAGTTTCTTGGAGAGAAGGAGGCGGACGGGCGGATAAAAGTGGCCCTGAGCGGGAAGCTGCCGGCGCTTTGACCCCTTGCTGCCTGCGGGCCGGCCCTGTCAACCCTTGCTCCGGCGGCCGGGCGGGGCGTATAGTCATTTGTGCAGTCTTAAGGAAATCTGCGAGCATACCGACACAAACGGAGTTGGCCAGCATGGCATCTCAATCCCTGACATGCTCACCTGAGCATTTTCACCCGAACATGAACAGCAGTGACCCAGACGCGTCTTCCCTGAAGACATCCTCGCAAACCCAGGCGGCGGGAACACCCACCCCGGAGCGCTCATCTTCCCAGGGCCGCCCCTGCCGCGAGAGCTGTGAATCCGAATTTTCCTCCCGACTGATCAGGCCCGCCACAATGAACGAGCGTTTGCGCGACTGCGATACGTACGAAGAAAAATCGCGGCTGCTGCGGGATATTATCGACAATAATCTCAAGGTGGCGGCGCAATGGGCACGGACGATCCGTCAGCGGGTGGAAGCGCTGTAAAGCAAGCTGTTGCCATTGCCAGGGGTTGGGGCGGCTTCTTCAAAAACCTGCTGAATTTAAACGATCACCTCCACGGCCTGGACGGCACTGTCCGGCGTCTGGGTTCCAGCCTGGAGGAAGTGTCCCGCGCCCGCAGTGCGCTGGAGAAAGAACTGCTTGGGTACAGCACACGCCTCACCCACGTGGAACAGAGGCTGGGTGAAATCAAACAAGAGCTTAACGCCACCCGCGATAATCTGATCCAACTGCAATGCCAGGTGGGTGCGCAAGGCGACACCGTGCTGGCGGACGTGCTCAGGGCGCTGGAGTGTCTGACGAAGAAAGTGGATGACCTGGCGGCCAGGACGGACGGGCCGTCAAAATAGGCGTCACCCCCGGTCATTTTGAATTCCGCAAGCACCTCCTGGTAGAACCCGGCCATGCGGCGAGTCTCGACCGTGCCCGCCGCCCGCCTGGTTGAAGCGCAGGCAACCGTTGAATTCCAGCTGATCAGAGCGCGTAGAGAAGGTGTTTGGGCGGGCACGGTCATATGTCATTCCTTTTGCCGCCAGGCGGCCGTAGCATCGGCTGGCAGCACGACCTTGGGATGACGAAGGCAAGAAGATTTCGTGAATCTGACGAATACTGCGCCTAGCCCGCATCGCTCACCGATCATCTGACTTCGGCGTTATTTAGTGCCGGGATGTGGCCGAGACGACCCGAGAGCCCCTTCCTCGTGCCAACGCGCTTGCCAGGATGGCGATTCGCGTGCTTTTTGGCTCTCCGACATCGCCGGGAGGGTGCTTTTTCGACCGGGCAGGCGTACCCGCCCCTCAGCACCGGTGTCTGATGGCTTGTGGCGGCGTTGTGGGATAGGGGAAGGTCTATCCGGAGGGCGACCAGGGGGGGTGGCGG
>DRLM01000040.1 GCA_011375345.1 Gammaproteobacteria bacterium | reverse complement strand
TTTTCGGCAGCCTGTGCCGCGGCGCGGGGATGCGCCGCCGTTTTCAATGACGGCAAGTCATTGAAAACGTGAGGAAGCCGGAAATCGCATTTTCGGCTTCCGGCGTTGAAAAAGGCCAGGACGGCCTTTTTCAACATCCTGTTAAGGTGGCGTCGCAGTGTCCGGGCCCACGGGCCTGAAGATGTCTATCTTGCGGAAGAACTGATCCACCACGTACACCCGTCCGCCCTCGTCCACCGCCACTCCTGCAGGCAGGCTGAACTGACCGGGAGAACTGGCCCGTGCCCGGCGGCCGATGAACATCAACACCTGACCCTTGGGATTGAAGAGCTGCACGTTGCCGAAGGCGGCGTCCACCACGTAGATGTTGCCGTTGCGGTCGGTGGCAATGCCTTTGGGGCGGGCGAACTGACCCGGGAAGCGCCCCAGCCGTCCGAATGAGAACACATAGCCGCCCGCGGCGGTGAAGGCCTGGACCCGGAAATTACCGCCATCCACCACGTACAGGGTGCCGTCCGGGGCGGTGGCGGCCTGCAGCGGCAGGTTGAATTGGCCGCCTTCCCGTCCGCGGGTGCCAATGGTCTGCTGGTGCTGCCCGGTTTGGGCATCGAACACCTGTACCCGGTGATGGTTCGTGTCCACCCCGCCCACGTCCACCACGTAGACTGTTCTGCCATCCGGGCTCAGGGCGACGCCGCTGGGCCGGGTGAGCAACTCATCGTTGCCCAGGGTGCGCAGATAGGCCCCGTCCGGGTCGTAGACCCTGATCCGCCGGGCGGAGGTATCGGCCACGAACACCTCGCCCGTGGGCGAGACGGCAATGCCTGTGGGTTTGATCAGTGCACCGGGCTCTTGTTCGCCGAACTGGCGGTAGCGGCCGGCGGCCATGTCGAACAGCAGCACGGCGCGCTGGGCGGTGTCGGTAACGTAGACCCTGCCCTGGCGCACGGCCACACCATAGGGTTTGACCAGTCCCCGTGCCACGGGGCTTTTGCCGGTGGCGGCGAGCCGCAGTTTTTCAAATCCCGTGAGTTTCTGAACGTCTTCGGCCACGCGCAAAGTGCGTTCGTAAACGAAGCGGGGTTCGTCCGGTGGCGGCGGGTAGACGGGTGGCTCAAAGCCCTCGGGCGCCCGGGTCGGGCTGGCGCAGCCCGACAACAGGCTGACAAGAACAAGCGCCAGACCCCCTGGGGTCAGTGGGAGAAATCTGGAACACGGGGCTTGGGATTCGGGGCCTGGGGCTGGATGCTTCTCGGTCACTTGATATGGCATGTCTCGCACAGCTGATCGGCACGGGTGCGAAGCAGAATTTCAACATCGGGGTTGTGCACATTATGGCAGGTGGCGCATTCCACCTTGCCGTCGTAGAGCTTCACGCCGTTGTCGAAGCCGTAGGGGCCGTCGGGGGTGCGAAAGTCCGGGTCCTTGTTGGTCAGGCCGGCGTAGGTCATGGAAAAGGGATGGTCGTTGGTCAAATCCGTGCCGATGTGCTTGATGGAAATATTGTGGGCCACCCGGCCGTTGTGGCACTTGCCGCAGTTGAACAGGCTGTCACCGCCGTTCAGGCGCAGATGCAGGGCGGCGTCATCGGCACTTTCCCAGCCGTCGGGCTTGAACACGGTCATGTCCACACCCATGGTGCCGTCGTGGCAGGACAGGCACAGCATGCTGATGGGGCTGGGGGCGCGGACTTTGTTGTCCAGGGTGCGGCTGTCGTACAGATCATACGCCCCCACCGGCGGGACGAAACGGTTCCAGCCGGGAATGCCGCCCTTGGCGCCGCTGTCAGCCTCTTTGCGGTCGGGGGGAAGATGGCAGTACACGCACGACGAGCCCAGATCGGAGAAGGCAAGGCCCGGCATGGCCACCACCCCGACGCGGTCGTTCAAGCCGACGAAATCGTGCTTGGTGCCCAGCAGGGTGGGGGCGGCGCCGGCCAAAGCGGTCATGAGCACGGTGCCGGGCAGAGCGAGGCCTGCCAACAATGGCATGCGCAAACGTTGTGCGAATGTGAAACTGCGCTGTGAGCCCCTGTTCACCATGAGACTGAAAGCCCCCTCCCTCAGTGTCTCGTGCAGGGCATCGTGCCTGGAGGACAAGCTCCCTCGCTGGAGCCCTGCCTGGCCCGATGCGGTCGGCAAAGAGTAGCGCAATTCTCGGAATTGCGCCACAATGTCCCGCGCCCCCGGGCGGCGGCGGTCGCAGCGTTCGTCTTGGTGTGTTTGTCTTATAAATCAACGCCGCCCGGGAATGTCGGAAGGAATGGTCAAAACATTGCGGGTTTTCACTGCCAACAACAGGGTTTCGCGGAAACGGGCGTCTCATGGACGCGGTCTGGCGCGCGCGGTTCACCGTGGCGCAGGCCTGATTGCGGGACTGCTGCTGGGCGCGGCATCGGCACCCGCCGCTGATCTCCCCTCAGGCAGCAACGAAGGCGCCGCGATTTATAAGAAACACTGCGCCGTTTGTCACGGTGACCGGGGCGATGGCAATACCCGCGTCCGCCGGGGTTTGAGCCCTCCGCCCCGCAATTTCACCACGGCCCACGCCCGCGAGGAACTGAGTCGCGAGCGCATGATCACTTCAGTGACCTACGGCCGGCCGGGCACGGCCATGGTGGCCTTTGGCGGCCGGCTGAGCGCCGGACAGGTGGAGAACGTGGTGGACTATATCCGCGCGACCTTTATGACGGGCAAGGCCGGCCCGGCCCGGCCGCGCAGGCTCGTGCTGGGTGAGGAGATCTATACCCGCCATTGCGCCGTTTGTCATGGTGACAAAGGCAGCGGTGCCATGTGGACCCAGGCCAGCCTTAATCCGCCGCCGCGCAATTTCACCGCCCCAGAGACGGCGGCGGAGCTGACCCGCGAGCGCATGATCACTTCAGTGACCTACGGCCGGCCGGGCACGGCCATGATGTCTTTTGCCAAGCGGCTCAGTGCCGCCGAGATCGAAGCAGTGGTGGACTATGTGCGGGAGCGCTTCATTGCTTCCGCTCCGCCCCCCTCCCATCCGCCCGTGGCGCAGGCTGATATGGCCGCACCCTTCCCTGCCGGCCTGCACGGGGACCGCGACGCGGGCCGCGAGTTTTACATGAACAACTGCCTTGACTGCCATGGCAGGGAAGGGAACGGCAAGGGGCCGCGGTCCAAGTTCATCAATCCGAAGCCGCGGAACTTCTTGTCCGCCGACGCCAGGCGCCGCCTCAACCGGCCGGCCTTGTTTGGCGCGGTCCGCGATGGCCTGCGTGGCACCGTGATGCCGGCCTGGGGCAAGGTGCTCAGCGACCAGCAAATCGCCGATGTGGCGGAGTTTGTGTTCACGGCCTTTGTCTCACCCGACGCCTCTTCGCCGGCTAAAAAAAAACCGCACTAGCCGTCCCCACTGAAGGTGAAATAGCCCTGGGGCGGGCGGTGTACAATGCCCGCTGCTATTTCTGCCACGGCTACAATGGCGATGCCAGGACCGTGGCTGCCCGCTATCTGGACCCGCCGCCGCGTGCTTTCACTGCCACCGACCCCAAGAGCCTGAGCACTGCGCGCATGGTCGCTGCCGTCACCCATGGCCGTTCTGGCACCGCCATGAAAAGCTTCGCCAAGCTGCTGAGCAAGAAGGAGATCCGCGCGGTGGTGGCCTATGTGCGGAGCACTTTCATGGCGCGCCGGGCCGCCAACACCGCTTACCACACCCCGGAAAACGGCTGGCCCGATCACCAGCGCTACCGCGCCGCTTTTCCTTTTGCCCTGGGGGAGGTGCCCGTTGATACCCCGGCCGATGGTCTGACGCCCGGCCAGCGGGAGGGCCTGCGCCTGTTCAGGTCCGGCTGTGTGACCTGCCACGAGGGCAGCCGCCGCGCCTCCCCGGAGGCCGTGTTCGATCTCCGCGCCGTGTCCTATCCCCGCGGCGGTTTCCGCCCCGGGAAGGCCTCACCCGATGCCGTCTCCGGTGCCTCGCCCTACGCCCGCCACGAGGTGGCGCCGCTACTGGTTGATGCCACGCCGGAGGAGCGGCGCGGGGAGGCTTTGTTCCAGGACAATTGCGCCTTTTGCCACGCCGCCGACGGCACCGGCCGCAACTGGATCGGCCGCTTTCTGGAGCCACATCCCCGCGATCTCACCGATCCCCGCGCCATGGCCGCCATGACCCCGGCGCGCCTCAGGCGGGTGATCCGCGAGGGCCTGCCCGGCACCACCATGCCGGCCTGGGGCGGGGTGTTGCAGCCGGCGGAGATTGATGCCCTGGTGCGCTACATCGACCGGGCCTTCCATCCCCTGGCCCGCGGCGGGAACGGGTCCCGCTTTCCTGAGGCGGCGCGCCCCCGTATCATGTGGCGCCAGGAAGGGAACGGAGCGAATCATGATTGAGGTCGGCCTGGTCGGCGGCACCGGTTACACCGGCGTCGAACTCATGCGCCTGCTGGCGCACCACCCCCACGCCCGCTTGACGCGCGTCACCTCGCGGGGGGAAGCGGGGCGGCCGGTGGCCGAGTTGTTCCCCAATCTGCGCCATGTGGTGAATTTGCACTTCACCGAGCCGGACGTGGACGGGCTGAGCGGCTGCGACGTGGTGTTTTTCGCCACCCCCCATGGCGCCGCCATGGCCATGGCACCGGCCTTGCTGGCGGCGGGCACGCGGGTGATCGACCTGTCGGCCGATTTCCGCCTGGGTGATGCGGCCGAGTGGGCCCGCTGGTACGGCCAGCCCCACGCCTGCCCGGAATTGCTGCCGGAGGCGGTGTACGGCCTGTGTGAACTCAACCGGGAGCGCCTCGCGGGCGCCCGGCTGGTGGCCAATCCCGGCTGTTATCCCACCGCCGTGGTATTGGGTCTGCTGCCCCTGTTGGAGGCGGGCGGCGTGGATCTGGATCACATCGTGGTGGATGCCAAGTCTGGCGTCAGCGGTGCCGGGCGTGGTGCCAGCACCGCCACCCTCTACAGCGAAGTGTCGGAAAGCTTCAAGGCCTACGGCGTACCCGGCCACCGCCACCTGCCGGAAATCCGCCAGAGTGTGCAACAGCTTACCGGGCGGCTGCCGGGCCTGACCTTTGTCCCCCATCTGCTGCCCATGGTGCGTGGCATGCACGCCACGTTGTATCTGCGGGAGGAGGCCGGGGCGCACCGGGACTGGCAGCGCATTTTCGAGCAGCGCTATGCCCACGAGCCCTTTGTGGACGTGCTGCCCCCCGGTGCCCATCCCGAAACCCGCAGCGTGCGCGGCGCCAACACCTGCCGCCTGGCCGTGCACCGGCCGCAAAACGGCGGCACGGTGGTGGTGTTGTCGGTAATTGATAACTTGGTCAAAGGCGCGGCGGGTCAGGCAGTGCAGAATATGAACCTGATGTTTGAGCTGGACGAGGGCGCCGGGCTGGGCGCCATCGCTTTGTCGCCATGATGGTGACAGGATTGCCGCGTCCGTGACCAGCGCGTCGAAATTGCTGGCCCGGCACCGGGGTCCGCAGCGGCGCTACCTGGCGATTCTGGCCTGGGCGTTGCTGGTACCGGTGGGCTGGGGAGCGTTTGAGATCGGGCGCTATCAGGCGGGGTTCGACATTCTGCGCGCCCGGGAAGAGCGGGACGCGCTGATGGAGGCGGTGGAAAGCTGGCGCCGGCAGGCTGGGGAAATGCGTCAGCAGGTGGCCAATCTCAAAGAAGCCCGGGAAGTGGACCGGCAGGCCTACAGCGAGGTGGAGCGCTCGCTCAAGGATCTGCAGGACGAGGTGCTGGAACTCAAAGAGGAAGCGGCCTTCTATCGTGGCCTGGTTTCGCCCTCGCAAGCGGCTCAGGGTATACGGGTGCAGCGCCTGAAGCTGACGCCCAGCGGCAACGAGCGCGGCTATGCTTATGAACTGGTGTTGTCACAGGTGAGCAAGGGTGCGCGCGTGACCCGGGGCTTTGTGCATTTGTTGGTGCAGGGATTGCAGGATGGAGCGTCCAGGGAGTTGTCCCTGGCTGACATGGCGGCGTCCGTGGCAAAAATAAAATTCCGCTTTAAATACTTTCAGGCGGCCCAAGGCGATATTATATTGCCTGAAAATTTTGTGCCGACTCGGGTTGTCGTGAGGATTGACATGGATCGACCCAAGCGCCAACGCATCGAAAAGGCATTCGTGTGGCAAGAAGTCACGAGCTAGATAAAAGCAGGTGCAACTATGTTTAGCGATAAGAAAAAAAAGCGCAGCAACTTACACGTTGACACCCTCATCGGTGAGGGGACGCGCTTGAACGGAGATGTCGTTTTCACCGGTGGCTTGCACGTTGAAGGCCGGATTGCGGGCAATGTGGTCTCCGAAGAGGGCCAGCGCAACAGCCTCCTGGTGATCAGCCAGCAAGGGGAAATACTGGGTGATGTGCAGGCGCCAAATGTGGTGATCAGTGGCACGGTGCAAGGCAGCATCTGGGTGGCCGGCTGTGTGGAGCTGATGACCACCGCCAAGGTGACCGGCAACATTTACTACAACCGTATCGAAATGGCCATGGGGGCGGAGATCAACGGCCAGCTGGTGCACATGCCGGAAGAGGAGTTTGACAAGCCCGCCCCCGCTCTGGCGCGCGACAATGACATGCCGCCCCGCCTGGCCATTGAGGGCGGAGCGGAGCAGGACGACGGTGCCACTCCCCGTTTCGCCGAGGAGTCGCACACCATCACCATCGAGTCTTCCATGGTGGACAAGGGCGAGCGTCTCTACGACGCGCTGGCTGAGAGCGAGGACAAGAGCGCCGCATCGGGGGCGGCCACTACAAAGTTGACTGTATAGCTGGGAAATAAGATAATGCGGCGAAAGCGTTTTCAGGAGCCATCCTATGACTAGTGTTACGGCAACGGCAGTGGACGAGCAGCCGCCCCTTGTTTTTACTGACGCCGCGGCAGGCAAGGTGAAACAGCTCATCGACGAGGAGGGCAATAGCGCGCTCAAGTTGCGGGTGTTCATTTCCGGTGGCGGTTGTTCCGGCTTTCAGTACGGTTTCACCTTCGATGAAGACATCAATGAGGGGGACACCGTGGTGGAAAAAGGCGGTGTGACGCTGGTGGTGGATCCCATGAGTTTCCAGTACCTGGTGGGTGCTGAGATCGACTACTCCGAGGGCATTGAGGGCGAGCAGTTCGTGATTCGCAATCCCAATGCCACGACCACCTGCGGTTGCGGCTCATCTTTTTCGGCCTGAGGCGGAGCGTCCCTCCCGGCGGGTGACGTCGTTCCGGTGGCGGCCTTGCGAGCCGGTGAGGTCGCTCTCCCGCGGTGATGCCTGGCGGATGCCGGGTCAAGCCCATTTCCCCTTTGGGGACGCCTCTTTGGGGCGCCCCCTTTGTGTTTCTGCTATCCTTTGCGCCTTCCCCGTGTGTGGTTTTCAGAGTAATGCCATGAACGACTATGTGCCCGGCCTGGAGGGTGTTCCGGCCACCAAGTCCAGCATTTCCTTCATCGACGGTGAGCGCGGCATACTGGCTTACCGTGGTTATCCCATTGAGGCGCTGGCGGCCCACAGCAGCTTCGAGGAAACTGCCTTGCTGCTGCTGGACGGCGAGTTGCCCGACCGGGACCAACTGGCGGATTTCGACCAACGGCTGCGAGCCAACCGCCGCATGAAATACAACATCCGGGCCATGATGAAAAGCCTGCCCGCCACCGGTCACCCCATGGAGATGCTGCAAACCGCGGTGGCCAGTCTGGGCATGTTTTATCCCGGCACCGAGCGGCTCGCGCGTGCCAAGGCCTGGGAGGATCTGGACTACATCCACGGCATGTCGGTGCGCATTATCGCCCGTATGGCAACGCTGGTGGCCATGTGGGAGCATATCCGCAAAGGCTATGATCCCATTGAGCCCCGCACCGATCTGAGCCATGCCGAGAATTTTCTCTACATGCTCTCGGGAACGGACCCCGATCCCCTCATTGCCCGCATTCTCGACACCTGTTTGGTGCTGCACGCGGAGCACACCACCAATGCCTCAACCTTTGCGGCCCGCGTGGCGGCTTCCACCCTGACCACCCCAAGCGCGGTAGTGGCGGCGGCCGTCGGTGCCTTGTTCGGGCCTTTGCACGGTGGCGCCAATCAGCGCGTGGTGGAGATGCTCGAAGAGATCGGCCGGCCGGAAAAGGCGCGCACCTGGTTGGACAAAAAACTCGCAGCCAAGGAAAAAATCTGGGGCATGGGGCATCGGGAGTACAAAGTCAAAGACCCCCGCTCCGCCATTCTCCAGGCTTTGGTGGTGAAGCTGATGGACGCCCGGGGTGGCAGGATCAATCCTTTGTTTGAAACCGCTCTGGCGCTGGAAGAGGCGGCGGCGGAGCGGCTCGCGCCCAAAGGTGTGTACCCCAACGTGGATTACTACTCGGGCATTCTTTATCTGGAGATGGGCCTGCCACCGGATCAATTCACCTCCATGTTTGCCTTGTCCCGCTGTGCGGGATGGCTGGCGCACTGGCGTGAACAGCTGCGCTACAACCGTATCTTCCGTCCCACCCAGGTGTACACGGGCAGTGGCTTGCGTGAGTACACGCCCCTGGATTCCCGTTGAAATCTTTGCCGTCCTACCCCTCGGCAGAATCGCCGGGATAAACCGCACCCAGGATTGCCGGGTGGGCCGCGCCGGTCACCGAAGGCAGGTTCCCAGCCCGTCCGTTTAAGTGTTGCTGCGCCAGCCAGGCGAAGGCCATGGCTTCCATCCAATCCGGGTCGAGGCCCACTGCCCGGGTGTCGCTCACCGTACAGCCGGGCAGGTGCCGGCGCAGCCGGTTCATCAGGGCGCGGTTGTGAGCGCCGCCGCCGCACACCAGCAGACGCCTGGCACCGGGGAGATATTTCTTCACAGCCCGGGCAACGCTTACCGCCGTGAGTTCGCACAGGGTCGCTTGCACGTCCTGCGGCGCGATCGCCCGGCCTGTCGCCGCCACTGCGCGTTCCAGCCAGCCCAGGTGGAAGTATTCCCGGCCACTGCTTTTGGGTGGCGGGCGGGAAAAGTAGCCGTCAGCCAGCAAGCCCTGCAACAAGGCGTCATTGACCTGGCCCGATGCGCCCCAGGCGCCGTCGTCATCGCGGTTTCTCCCCAGATGGCGCCGGATCCAGCCGTCCATCAGCACGTTGCCCGGTCCGGTGTCGAAACCCAGCACCTGAGCGGCGGGGTCGGCAGGCAGGGTGCTGAGGTTGGCGATGCCGCCGACGTTGAGTACCGCCCGGTCTTCGCCGCGCCCACGCAAGGCGGCGGCATGAAAAGCCGTGGCCAGCGGCGCGCCCTGACCCCCGGCGGCGAGGTCGCGGCGGCGGAAGTCTGCCACGGTGGTGATGCCGGTTCGTTCGGCAATGATATTGGCGTCCCCCAACTGGAGGCTGGTGGGTGTCTCGCCTTCGGGTTGATGCCATACGGTCTGGCCGTGGCTGCCTATGGCGCGCACGTCCCGTGGTGCACAGGCTGCCACCTCCAGCAGGGCTGTGGCTGCGGCGGCAAACAAATGCCCCAGGCGCACGTCCGCGGCCGCGATCTGGGTGAGTGTGACATGGCCTTCAATGAGCAGCAGCAGGGCATCGCGCAAATCAGGAGGGAAAGCTGCGCTGTGGGTGGCGAGCAGACGCATGCGCGACCCACTGAGATCCACCAGCGCGGCATCCACACCGTCCATGCTGGTGCCCGACAGCAGGCCAATATAGCGCTCGCTGGACACAGGGCGAATCAGGGTTGCCGCAGGGCCACGGTGGCCCGGTTCAGGGTATCCAGCTGGGCCAGCAGCGGCTTGGCGGTGTTCAGGAAATCTTGTTTGTAGCGGGGGGCGATGGGTATTGCGTCCGGAAATTTTACCGTCAGCGGGTTCCGGTGCACGCCGTCGATGCGAAATTCGTAATGCAAATGGGGGCCGGTGGCGAGGCCGGTTTGACCCACGTAAGCGATGACCTGGCCCTGTCTGACCCGGCGGCCGGCGCGCACGCCCCGGGCGTAGCGCGACAGATGGGCGTAGAGGGTGCTGTAGCGGGTGCCGTGTTGCAAAACGATGGTCTTGCCGTAGCCCCCTTTGACACCGCGGAAAACGACCTTGCCGTCACCGGTGGCCTTCACCGGTGTGCCGCTGGCCGCCGCATAGTCCACCCCCCGGTGGGCGCGGATCCGGTTCAATACCGGGTGTTTGCGGCGCAGATTGAAGCGGGAACTGATGCGGGTGAAGTCCACCGGCGTGCGCAAAAAAGCTTTGCGCATGCTCATGCCCTTGGGGTCATAGAAATCGGTGGACCCACCCTCTTTCCCGTAGCGCACCGCGCGGTAGACCCTGCCCTGATTGACGAACTCGGCGGCGAGGATGTGGCCGTCGCGCAATTTCTCACCCTCCCGGTACAATTCTTCGTATATGACGCTGAAGCGGTCGCCGGCGCGGATGTCCAGTACGAAATCAATGTCCCACCCGAAAATACCGGCCAGTTCCATGATGAGTTTGTCCGACAGGCCGGCGGCCTGTCCCGCCACAAACAGTGAGCTGTCAATGGTGGCGGTACTGTGGGCGAGGCGACGTTCCACCGGGCGTTCGATGCGTTGGGCGCGCAATTGATCGCCAGTGCGGATCACATGCAAGGCGCGCAGCGCGTCCTGCTCGTAAATCAGCTCCTGCAGCCTGCCTTCATCGACGCGTGCGCGCAGTTTCTCGCCGGGATACAGCCGTTGCAACGTTTGGGTGTCGGCGCCCGCGGCCAGCACGGCATAGACCTCCGTGGCCCCCAGGCCGGCGCGGGCAAACAGGGTGGAAAGGTTGTCGCCGCGCCGTACTTCAAGCTCATGCCAGTCACCGGCGGGCTCACGCCGCGGCCCCGCCTGGTGCGTGTTGGCGGAGCCGGCGGTTGTGGCTTCGGCGGGCAGGGGCAGCGGCGGCAGCTCAAGCGGCAGGGTGATTTCACCCTGGGCGCTCAAATTGCTGGACCGTACAGCCCTGGCATCGCCGGAACGCAGACCCAATACAGCGCCCAGCCCGATCAGCGCCACGCCCAAAAGGACCCAATGAATATGTCTGAAGCGCGCGTAAGGTGCGGTTTGTGAAGATCGGAATGACATGGGTCGTCAAGATAGTGTTTGTCAGGGCTAAAGTTAGCTTGGCCGCAGGAGCGCGTCAATGCGCATAACAGGGGCTTGCTGGATTGACAGGGATATTCGGGCCAACATTGATAAATCCATGTTCCTGACTCTAATGTTAACGGTCGTATCCGACAGGAAGATTAAGCCCTGGCAAGCCGTTGAGCGGGTTTCGGAATAACCCTGTGGTAAGCTTGTGCGCCTTAAGCAGGATGCTTAACAAGGTTTTCCCGGTCTTTTTCAAGGCCGGCCGCCGCAGACGCGGTTTGCGGCGGCCTCACCTGTTCAATGACTTGTCGTCATTGAATATGACGGGGCATCCACACACCGCACACTGCTTGTCGAAAAACGGAGTTTTTTCAACAAGCAGTTAAACTTTGGTCAGTTGAGGGGTTGGAGAAATGATGTCCGGTGGCGGTTGGGATCTTCTGCGACGCGGTGCGGAAGAGATCTTATTGGAAGATGAGCTCAAACGAAAGCTGGAATCGGCTCGGCCGTTGCGGGTCAAGGCGGGATTTGATCCGACGGCGCCGGACTTGCACCTGGGTCACACTGTATTGCTCAACAAGCTGCGCCAGTTTCAGGATCTCGGCCATGAAGCCGTTTTTTTGATCGGCGATTTCACCGGCATGATTGGTGACCCCACGGGCAAGAGCGTTACCCGTCCCCCGCTCACGCGTGAACAGGTGATCGACAACGCCCGCAGTTACGAGGCCCAGATTTACAAAATCCTGGAGCCGGAAAAAACGCTGGTGATGTTCAACTCGAGCTGGATGAACGAAATGGGCGCGGCAGGCCTGATTCAGCTTGCGGCGCGGCACACCGTGGCGCGGATGCTGGAGCGGGACGACTTTCACAAGCGCTACCAGCGCGGGCAGGCCATTGCCATTCATGAATTTCTCTACCCGCTGATTCAGGGTTATGACTCCGTCGCCTTGAAGGCGGATGTGGAACTGGGTGGCACAGACCAGAAGTTCAATATGCTTGTGGGGCGGGAGCTTCAAAAGGACTGGGGGCAGGCGCCGCAGGTGGTGATGACCCTGCCCATCCTCGAGGGCCTGGACGGTACGCAGAAAATGTCCAAATCCCTGCGGAATTACATTGGCATCCAGGACCCGCCCGAGGAGATGTTCGGCAAACTCATGTCTGTGTCTGACACGCTGATGTGGCGCTATCTCGATCTGTTGAGTTTCGAATCTTCCGCCACCCTGGCGTCATGGCGGGCGCAGATCGAGCAGGGGCTCAATCCCCGCGACGTGAAATTCCGTCTGGCCCGCGAACTGGTGGCCCGGTTTCACGGCGATGCGGCGGCGCGGCGGGCGCATGAGGCTTTTGTCGCCCGTTTCCAGCGCGGTGCCTTGCCGGACGAGTTGCCGTTAAAGAAACTTCCCGGTGGTGCCGATGGGCTGCCATTACCCAATTTGCTCAAAGAAGCGGGTCTTACCGCGAGCACCTCCGAGGCCCTGCGCATGTTGCGACAGGGGGCGGTGCGTATTGACGGCGAGCGGGTGGAGGACCGGGCCATCGTGGTGGCGCCGGGCTCGACCCATGTGTTCCAGGTCGGCAAGCGCCGCTTTGCTCGTGTGGCCGTGATTTGAGCACATCCTGGTCCGGCATCATCATTTATCACACAAAGTGGTTGACGAGCCGGGTCAAGTGCGTATAATTCGCGCCTTGCCTTCGGGGGCCGGGGCAACCAGCCAGGCCAGACAGGCCGCCTCCGCGGGGGGTTGACGAAGGGGAAACGGGCTGTATAATGCCCGCCTCGGTTGGGGAGACGCCCAACCCGCTCTTTAAAAAATCATGAGAACCAAGCAATTTGTGTGGGCGCTTTGCGTAAGGCGAAGCTCGCAACAGTAAAATAGGATGCGCCCTTTCAGGGATGGCATCCGGCTAGAACCGACTGCGTCAGCAGTCACACTCTTTAAACTGAAGAGTTTGATCCTGGCTCAGATTGAACGCTGGCGGTATGCTTAACACATGCAAGTCGAACGGTAACAGGCCCAGCTTGCTGGGTGCTGACGAGTGGCGGACGGGTGAGTAACGCGTAGGAATCTGCCCAGTAGTGGGGGATAACCTGGGGAAACTCAGGCTAATACCGCATATGCCCCAAGGGGTAAAGGCTTCGGCCGCTATTGGATGAGCCTGCGTCGGATTAGCTAGTTGGTGGGGTAATGGCCTACCAAGGCGACGATCCGTAGCTGGTTTGAGAGAACGACCAGCCACACTGGGACTGAGACACGGCCCAGACTCCTACGGGAGGCAGCAGTGGGGAATCTTGGACAATGGGCGAAAGCCTGATCCAGC
>DRLM01000039.1 GCA_011375345.1 Gammaproteobacteria bacterium | reverse complement strand
GTGTGGATTTTCATGATTCCGGCCTCGGTGGTGGGCGCCTTTGTCTTTCTGATTTCCGCCAACCGCCGCGAATACAGCGTACTCAAGGATGTTATGGCCCATGCCGCCGATGTGGAGGGTCAGCAGGGCATGCTGTGGCGCTTCGGGCCCCTTTTCGATGAACTGGGCAAAAGCAGCGCGCAAGTCAGCAAGGTGCTGACGTTGTCCCGCGAGGGCCGTGGCGCCGACATCGAGCCGGAAGACTATGCCGAGACCGTGCGCGAGCTGTATGCCGCGCTCAGCGGCGGCGGGGGGCGTTCCATCAGTGCCGAGGCGGCGGGGAAGGTGGAGTCGAACCTGGCCGGATTGCGGCCGTCCTGAAGCGGCAGCCGGTGATTTCCATTGATTTCCATGTGTTGCGCTGCGCGGGCAAGTAGGTGTGAGCGGACAAGTGATTGCCGGCACACCGGGGGCGTTGGGAAGGGCGCTCCCCCGTCATTTTCGCCGATGAGTTGTCTGGTGATGCCGGCCGCACGGCGGGCTGGTGGAAACGCATGAGCAGCAAAGTCAAAACAAAAATCCTGTACCGTTGCGCTGCCTGTGGTGCGGCGACGTCCAAATGGGCCGGCCAGTGCCCCGATTGCGGTGAATGGAACACCCTCAGCGAAGCCGTCGCAGCGTCGGCGCGCCCCGGCCGGCGGGCGGGGTATGCAGGATCAATTGATGGCGCCAGGGTGATCGCGCTGGCGGAGGTGCAGGCAGAAGAGGAAACGCGCCTGATGACCGGCCTGGTTGAGCTGGACCGGGTGTTGGGCGGTGGCTTGGTGGCCGGGTCGGTGGTGCTCATCGGCGGTGATCCCGGGGTCGGAAAATCCACCCTGCTGTTGCAGACTTTGGCGGTGCTGGCGGCTGAGCAAGCGGTGCTCTATGTCACGGGTGAAGAGTCGCCGCAACAAGTGAGCTTGCGCGCCCGCCGCCTGCAATTGAACGTCAGCCGGCTGCGTCTGCTGGCAGAAACGCAGGTGGAGGCGGTATTGGCTCACGCGGCCCGGGAGCAACCGCGGGTGATGGTCATCGACTCCATTCAGACCATGTTCACCGGGGCGCTGCAATCAGCCCCGGGCAGTGTGGCCCAGGTGCGGGAGAGCGCCGCCCAGGTGGTGCAGTTTGCCAAACGCACGGGTACCGCCTTGTTTCTGGTGGGGCATGTCACCAAAGAAGGTGCCCTGGCCGGTCCCCGGGTGTTGGAGCACATGGTGGACACGGTGCTTTATTTCGAAGGGGACATGGGCACGCCCTACCGGGTGGTGCGGGCCATTAAGAACCGTTTCGGCGCGGTGAACGAGCTGGGGGTGTTTGGCATGAGTGATCGGGGACTCAAGGAGGTGAGCAATCCCTCGGCCATTTTCCTCTCACGCCACGGGGACAGCGCGCCTGGCAGCGTGGTGATGGTGACCCGCGAGGGAACCCGCCCGCTTCTGGTGGAGATGCAGGCCTTGGTGGCGGAAAGCCATCTGGCCCATCCCCGCCGGGTCACCGTGGGGCTGGACCAAAACCGCCTGGCCATGTTGCTGGCGGTGCTGCAGCGTCACGCCGGCATCGCCATGTATGACCAGGATGTGTTCGTCAACGTGGTGGGGGGGGTGCGGGTGACGGAGACCGGCGCCGATCTTGGTGTGCTCAGCGCCGCCCTGTCCAGCCTGCGCGAGCGGGCCCTGGCGCGCGAGCTGGTGGTGTTCGGGGAGGTGGGCCTGGCCGGGGAGATCCGTCCCGTTCAGGGCGGGCAGGAGCGCTTGCGGGAGGCGGCCAAACACGGCTTCAAACGCGCCATCGTGCCCCGGGCCAACGCCCCCAGGCGCCCCCCCGAGGGGCTGGAGGTGATGCCCGTGCGGTGTCTGGCTGAGGCGCTGGAGGCCTTGTTCTAGGAGTCTGTCAGGCGCAGTGCTTGCGTACCAGGGCGAACAGCTCGCGATGGAACTGCGATTCATCGCCCAGATTGAGTTCCATCAGCCGGCGCAGATGCGAGATGCTGTCCACGTCGATCTGGACGCAGCAAAAGCCGACGTTGCTGTCTTCCACGTGAGCGGTTTCCACTTCCATCATCAGCGTCACATCGCCGGTGGGCAGGGTGATTTCCAGATGATAGGTCTCGCCAGGTTCACCGGCCCAGCCGTCGGGCCGGCTGACCAGCACGCCCTTCAGGGAAATATCCAACAGGTCAGTGTGCCAGCTCTTTCCCGCCTGATCCCGCAGCAGCACAGCGCCATCGAACGGAATGCGGGAGAAACGCCGTCGTTCCGCCCCTTGCTCAGATTCGCTCATGGTGTTCACCCGTCTATGTGTTCCCGGTTCCGTGGGCGCACTTCAAAGCGTTTGTCGGCATCCGCGGGGATGACTTGAGCCGAGGCGTGGCACCGCTGCCGGAATCTGGCGGCACTTTCGGTGTTTGGGGACGGCGCGGTTTCTTTCGTGCACCGCCGGCTGAACTAAACTTATTGGTGAGAAAAAGGATCCCGGTCCGGGTGTCCGGTGTTTTGAATTGCGGCGCACCCCCTTGGTGCAAGGGATGGGCCGGTGCAGACAAACAGCGTCTTTGGTGATTCCCGTCACAGCATCCGAATTCATTGCATTCTCTATCAATTGCGCAGCTGTTCGATCCATTCTTGCACGCTTTTCACGTCGGGGGCTTCGCCATCAATACAGTTGTCCGGCTCGCCCGGTGCGCGAGGGGAAGAACGTATGGACTACCAGACGGTGTTTATCGTCATTGTCGCGGCTTTTTTCCTTGAAGCCATTGCTTTGACGATTACCTGGCAGCTTAACCGCAACGAGGACGGCACCCTTGAGTGGGCCCTGTCCGGGGCAATGATGGCCCTGGGCAGCGTCGTGGCGATCTGGGTCCGCGCGGTCCAGCCCGAGCCCGCGCTTGGCAATGAAAGCATGTGGCTGCTGGCTGTGATCCGTTCCGCTGGCGTGGCGCTCATTGCCCTGGGTTGGATCTACGTCTGGTACGGCGTCAGAAAGTTCTTCGGCCGCAGCTGCCCGGGCCGGGTGGCGGCGGCGATAGTGGTCGGCAGCTTTTTCGTCGCACTGCTGATGGCGGTACCGTTACGGTTGCCCGTCGCCTGGGTGGTGGCCTGTTTTTCCACATTCGTCTCCCTTTGCGCCGCGCTGGTGTTCTATGAGATGGGTTCTCCCAACAAACACAGCTCCGTTATATCCAGGATCATGCGTATCAGTTTCGCGGTGGTGTCCCTGGTGTGGGGCGCGCGTGCGGCAGTGACCTTTGCGGATATTCACAGGCCCATTGACACCTCTTTTGACGCGCTGGCGATATTCGTTGCCCTGATGGTGTCGATCACGGTGACCTTCGGCATGATACTGATGACCACTGAGCGCCTGCAGGGCCACCTCAGGCGGCAGGCAACGCGGGATACCCTGACCGATGTTTACAACCGGCGCGGTTTTTTTGAAGCCATAGAGCCGGTTGTCAGCGGTGCCCGCAATATCAGTCCGGTGGCGCTGGCCATTTTGGATCTCGACCATTTCAAAAAAATCAACGACACCTTCGGCCACGCTGTGGGTGATGGTGTGCTGCGGCGTTTTGCCGCCGTGGCGCGCCTGGCGCTCCGCGATGAGGATTTCTTCGGCCGGCTCGGCGGCGAAGAGTTTGTGGTGTTGATGATCCGGACCGATGCCCGGCAGGCGCTGCGGGCCATGAAACGTGTGTGTCATTTGCTGGCGCGCGGGGCGATAGAAGTGGATGGCCACAAGGTCTCGGTAACGGTCAGCATCGGACTGACGGTCAAAACCCGGCAGCGGGAACTGGATGTCGAGGCGATGTTAAAGGAGGCCGATCGGGCGCTCTATCAGGCCAAAGCACTGGGCCGCAACCGGGTGTTGGCTTACGGGGCGCTGGAGTCGGTTGCAGA
The DNA here is from genome assembly GCA_011375345.1 of Gammaproteobacteria bacterium. NCBI lineage: Bacteria > Pseudomonadati > Pseudomonadota > Gammaproteobacteria > Gammaproteobacteria bacterium. Next base: position 11,221 of record DRLM01000039.1, on the reverse strand, counting down.
AAAGTAGCTGGGGGAACAAAGCCCGGCAGGCGGCATCTTTACCCGCGCTCCAGCAAGTTTTCCAGTAAAGCTTGATACAGAGCGGAAAGCCGCTCCAGATCAGCCACCCCAATGTGCTCGTTCAGTTGGTGAATGGTGGCGTTTTGGGGCCCCAGCTCGATCACTTCCGCGCCCGTGGGAGCAATGAAACGGCCGTCGGAGGTGCCGCCGCCGGTGGACAACTCCGGCGCGAACCCGCTCACCGTCTGGATGGCCGCCCGCGCCGCCTCCACCAGGACGCCGCTGGGGGTGAGGAAGGGCTCGCCCGACAAGCGCCAGCTGAGGTCATAGTTCAGGCCGTGGCGGTCCAGCAGCGCCTGGACCTGCTGTTGCAGACCGGCGGCGGTCTGGGCGGTGGAATAGCGGAAATTGAACATGACCTCCAACTCGCCGGGGATCACATTCTCGGCCCCGGTGCCACCGTGGATGTTGGAGATCTGCAAGCTGGTGGGGGGGAAATGTTCGCTGCCGCGGTCCCAGGCGGTGGCGGCCAGTTCTGCCAGGGCGGGCACCGCCCGGTGGATGGGGTTGTCGGCGAGCTGGGGATAGGCCACGTGGCCCTGGCTGCCCTTGATCCGCAGCCGGCCGTTGAGGGAGCCGCGGCGGCCGTTTTTGATCACATCGCCCACCTGCTCGCTGCTGCTGGGCTCGCCCACCACGCACCAGTCGATGTGTTCGCCCCGGGCCTTGAGGGTCTCGACCACTTTCACGGTACCGTTTACCGCCGGGCCTTCTTCGTCACTGGTCAGCAAAAAGGCGATGGAACCTTTGTGACCAGGGTGGGCCGAGACGAAACGCGCCGTGGCCGTGACCATGGCCGCCAGGGCGCCTTTCATATCCGCGGCGCCGCGGCCGTAGAGCAGACCATCGGCGATGGTGCCGGCGAAGGGCGGGTGGCGCCACAGGTGTTCCGGCCCTGGGGGCACCACGTCGGTGTGGCCGGCAAAGACGAACAAGGGCCCCTGCGTGCCCCGCCGCGCCCACAGGTTGTCCACTTCGCCGAAACGCAGGGGCTCGACAGCAAAGCCCAGCGCTTGCAAGCGTTTGGCAATCAGCGTCTGGCACCCGTGGTCGTCCGGGGTGACCGAGGGCCGGCGGATGAGGTCAACGGCCAGTTGGATCGTGGGCGGATATTGACAAGTCGGCATCTGCTGCTGTGACGGGCAAGGCCCGGTAAATAGAGGGCGCGCGCCGCGCCCCGCTGTCTGGTGGTTGGCACAAGGCAGCCTTGTGCCGCCAAGGCCCCAAGGTCAGGGCGCGCTCTGTGGCGACTGCCGGAAGCCTGCTTCGTCGAAACCCACCCGCACCCTGCCGCCGGTGTCCAGCACCGGCCGCTTGATCAAGGTAGGCTCTTTTAGCATCAAGCGCAACGCACTTTGTTCGTCCAGGCTCTCGCGTGTCGTTGCCGGGAGCCGCCGCCAGGTGGCGCTGCGGCGGTTCAGCAAGCTTTCCCAGCCCACCTGCCGGGCCCAGGCGCGCAAGCGGGTGTCATTCAGGCCGTCGGCGCGGAGGTCATGAAAACGATAAGCCACGCCCTGGGCATCCAGCCAGCGGCGCGCCCGCCTGACTGTATCGCAGTTTTTGATGCCGTAGAGGGTGACCATCAAATGTTGCGCAGCAGTTCGTTGATCCCCACCTTGGCGCGGGTCTTGGCGTCCACCTGCTTGACGATGACGGCGCAGTAGAGGCTGTACCTGCCGTCTTTGGACGGCAGGTTGCCGGAGACCACCACCGCGCCTGCCGGTACCCGGCCGTAGAGAATCTCGCCAGTCTCGCGATGGTAGATGCGGGTGCTCTGGCCGATGTACACCCCCATGGAAATCACCGCACCTTCTTCCACGACCACCCCTTCCACCACTTCCGAGCGGGCGCCGATGAAGCAATTGTCCTCGATGATGGTGGGGCCGGCCTGCAAGGGCTCCAGCACACCACCGATGCCCACACCGCCGGACAAGTGCACATTCCTGCCGATTTGGGCGCAGGAGCCCACTGTGGCCCAGGTGTCCACCATGGTGCCGCTGTCCACGTAGGCGCCGATGTTCACATAGGAGGGCATCAGCACCACGTTGGGCGCAATGTAGGCGCCACGCCGGACGGTGGCCGGCGGCACCACCCGCACGCCGTCGCGCTGGAAATCCGCTGCCGCATAATCTGCGTATTTCAGGGGTACCTTGTCATAGTAGCGCTGGCATCCGTTGTTCATGACCTCATTGCCCTGCAAGCGGAACGACAGCAGCACGGCTTTTTTCAGCCACTGGTTGACGACCCAGTTGCCGTTGCGTTTTTCTGCCACCCGGGCCTGGCCGCTGTTGAGCAGTTTCAGCGCCTCGTCCACCGCGTTTTTCACCTCCGGGGAGGCGCTTTGCGGGGTGAGGCCGGTGCGCTGTTCAAAGGCGGTTTCGATGATTTCTTGGAGGGTGCTCATCTATGACTCCATACGGGATGTGTTGGTAAAACAGGCATCGCGGCTTCCGGCGTTGGAAGAGGGCAGAAGGCTTTTTCATCATCCTGCTTAAGGAACATGTGAAGGCCGGGTTCCAACGCACAGGCTTCTTGCCTCAAAGGCTTTCAATATAGGTACGGATGCGCCCCGCCGCTTCGATGCATTCATCCAGCGGTGGCACCAGGGCGATGCGCACGTGGCCGGTGCCGGGATTGCCCGTGGCGGTGTCCCGCGACAGATAGCGTCCCGGCACCACGGTGACGTTCTGGCTGGCAAACAAGCCCCGGGCAAAGCGCTCGTCGTCCACCGGCGTGCGCGGCCACAGGTAAAAGCCCGCCGCCGGCGCTGCCACCTCCAGCACGGGCCGGAGGATGTTCAGCACCGCGCGAAATTTTTCCCGATACAGGGCACGGTTGTGCCGCACGTGTTGTTCGTCACGCCAGGCGGCGATGCTGGCGGCCTGGGTGGGGGGGGGCATGGCGCAGCCGTGGTAGCTGCGGTAGCGGTAAAAGGACTGCAGCACTTCCCCGTCACCGGCCACGAAACCGGAACGCAAGCCCGGCAGGTTGGAGCGCTTGGACAGGCTGTGAAACACCACACAGCGGCGGAAATCGCTGCGGCCCATGGCCTGAGCCGCTTGCAGCAGGCCCGGTGGCGGCGCTGCTTCGTCGGGGTAAATCTCCGAATAGCACTCGTCGCTGGCGATGAGGAAATCGTGCTCGTCGGCCAGGGCGATCAACTGCTGCAGCGCGGCCGGATCCAGCACCGCGCCGGTGGGGTTGCCCGGGGTGCACAGGTAGACCAGTTGGCAGCGCCGCCAAATCTCCGCCGGCACGGTGGTGAAGTCCGGTGCAAAGCCGTTGGTGGCAGTGGTGTTGACGTAAAACGGCGCGGCGCCCGCCAGCAGCGCCGCCCCCTCGTAAATCTGATAGAAGGGGTTGGGCGCGATCACCACCGGCCGCGCGCCCCGGTCCACTACCGCCTGGGCCAAGGCGAACAAGGCCTCACGGGTGCCGTTGACGGGCAGCACCTGGCGCTCGGGGTCGATGGCCCCTTCGGGCAGCGCGAAGCGCTCTTGCAACCACTCCGCGATGGCGGCGCGCAGAGCAGGGCTGCCCTTGATGAGGGGATAGCGGGTGACGCCGTGCAGATGCACCATGAGTTCTTCCACCACCCGTGCCGGCGCGCTGTGCTGGGGCTCGCCCACTGAGAGATTGATGGCGGGCAGGGCCGCCGGCGCGATGCCCGCCTTGAGCGCCGCCAGCTTCTCGAAGGGATAGGGTTGCAGCCTGTTTAACTCGGGGTTCATGCGCTCGGGCCGGCGAAACGGGTATGATGGCCGGCTTTTTGGAACCGGCCCCCAAAGGGTCGCCAAGTATAGGACATCTGCCATGCCAACCCAAGCCAAAGTCCCCTGGATGCCCGTGGGTGCGTTGCTGTTAGCGGCCACATTTTGGGGCTTGCTGTGGTATCCCCTGCGGGAGCTTGCGCTGCGGGGCCTGCACGGCCTGTGGTCCACCTGGACGCTGTTTGCAGCGGCGGCGCTGCTGGGGCTGCCGCTGCTGTGGCGCCAGCGGGCGTATCTGCGGCGGCGGCCGCTCCTGTTGCCGGCGGTGGCCCTCAGCAGCGCCTGGTGCAACATTGCCTTTGTACTGGCGGTGCTGGAGGGTACGGTGCTGCGGGTGATGCTGCTGTTTTATCTCTCACCGGTGTGGGCCGCCTTGCTGGGGCGAGTGATACTGGGGGAAGCCGTGCCCGTGCGGGGCTGGCTGGCGGTGGCGGCAGCCTTGGGCGGGGCGGTGGCGATGTTGTGGGATTCTGAGGTGGGGCTGCCCTGGCCGCGGGAGGCGGCGGACTGGCTGGCGCTTTCTTCGGGACTGGCTTTCGCCCTGGCCAATGTCTTGCTGCGCAAGCTGGAGGACGTGCCGGTGGCGCTGAAAACGGCGGTGTCCTGGTGGGGCGTGGTGGTGCTGGCGGCGGTGATTGCCCTGGCCACGGGCACGACGCCGCCCCGGGCGCCGCTGGAGGTGTGGGCCGCGGCGGCGGCCTTGGGGGCCCTGGGCATTGTGACCATGACGCTGGCGGTGGTGTATGGCGTCAGCCACATGCCGGTGCACCGCTCGGCGGTGATTTTGTTGTTCGAGGTGGTGGTGGGGGCGGTGAGCGCGGCCTGGCTGGCGGGGGAGGGCCTGTCGGGGGGGGAATGGCTGGGGGGCGCGGTGATTCTAGCCGCGGCCTGGCTGGCAGCGGCGGGGAAGAAGCAGCAGTAGCGCCGCTGTCCCGGCGCCGCCGGCAGCGCCGTACAAATGGGCGTCTACGATCACGGGGCCGCCCGCCGCTTCCGCCGAGCCGGGCAGGGGACCGGCGTATTGCTCCCAGGCCAGTTTGGCCGTCACCGCGGCCAGCAGCGCCCAGGCTTCCCAGTTTTGTCGCCGCGCCGCCCCCGCCGCGGCGCCGGCGGCAAACAGGCCGTGCAGTGCGCCGGACAGGCCCACATACCACATCAGTTCGGGATTGAACCACCACAGCCCCAGCCCCACGGCCAGGCTGGAGATCAGCATGATCAGCCACCAGGCCGCCGTGGGCCACTGGTCATGAACCAGCAGCCAGATCAGGCCCAGCCCCGCCAGGTTAAGCAGCAGGTGGACCCACCCCAGATGCACCAGGTTGCCGCTGAGCAGGCGCCATCCCTGGCCCTGGGCGATGGCGGCCCGGTCGAAACGCAGGACCTCGGTGGCGCTCTCGCCCGCCGCGGCGAGGACGAGGGCGATGAGGCCCAGGAGCAGGGGCAGATGGTGGCGGCGCAAGCAGGCAGCGAGAACAGCCACGGCTTAGCTGGCCGGCTGACCCAGCCGGGTGGTGAGCTGCTGGCGCAGGCAGTGGAGTTGGCGTTCTTCGCGCAACGGCCGGTGGTGGCGGTCGGTGACGTAGAACACGTCTTCCACCCGGGCGCCGAAGGTGGAAATGCGGGCGTTTTCCAGGCGCACCTCGCACTCGTGGAGGATCTGCCCCACCTGGGAGAGCAGGCCGGGGCGGTCGGCGGTGGTGAGTTCCAGCACGGTGCGCTGGTTGGCGTCGTCCTGGGAAAAGCGCACCTCGGTGGTGATGGCAATGCTTTTGAACTGCCGCGGCAGGCGCCGGCTGGGCCGCGGCGGCGCCTCGTCCAGATGGCGCAGGCGGTGCCGGAGTTTGGTGTAGATGTCCTGGATACGGTGGGCGCTGCTGATGGCCTCGCCGTTGGCTTCCAGCACGATATAAGTATCCAGTGCCACATCGTCGGTGGAGCGGGTGATGCGGGCGTCCACGATGCTGAGCCCCGCCTGGTCCAGGGTGGACGTGGTGGCGGCGAACAGGCGGTCGTCGGCGGCGCAGGCGATGAAAATTTCCGTGCCGCCCCGGCGCATGCGGTGGCGCATCAGAATGAGGGGCCATGGTTCGCCGTGGTGTTGCGCCAGGGCCTGGGTGTGCCAGGCGACTTCGTCGGCGGCGTAGCGGAGGAAATAGTCTTCGGTGAAAGTGGCCCAGAGGGCCTTGACAGCGGCCTGCTGAATGCCGTGTTGGCGCAAGAGTTCCCGCGCTTCGCTGCGGGTGGCCTGAAGGCGCTCTTCCCGGTCGGCGCTGGGGCCCTTGCCCAGGCGCAGAATGCGCATGGCGCCGCTGTACAGTTCCAGCAGCAGCGTCTCCCGCCAGCTGTTCCACAGGCTGGGGTTGGTGCCGCGGATGTCTGCCACGGTGAGCAGGAACAAGTGATTGAGGTAGTTGGGATTGCGCGCCGCCTGGGCGAATTCCTGCAGCACCTCGGGGTCGCTGATGTCTTTGCGCTGGGAGGTGACCGACATGACCAGATGGTGTTCCACCAGCCAGGCCACCAGGCGGGCGTCGTACTCGCCCAGGCCGTGGTGGCGGCAGAACGCCAGGGCCTCGGCGGCGCCCAGCTGGGAATGGTCTCCGTCCCGGCCCTTGGCAATGTCGTGAAACAAGGCGCCCAGATAGAGCAGCTCGGGCTTGGGGATATGCTTGGTCATCAAATCGCTGCACAGGGGGAATTCATGCTTGTGCTCCGCCACGGTGAAGCGGCGCAGGTTGCGCAGCACGGTCAGTGTGTGTTCGTCCACCGTGTAGACGTGGAACAGGTCGTACTGCATCAGGCCGGCAATGCGGCCGAAGGCGGGCAGATAGGCTGCCAGCACGCCGTAGCGGTTCATGGCCCGCAACTGGTCGGTGATGCCCCGGCCCTGGCGCAGGATCTCCATGAACAGGGCGCGGTTGCGCAGATCAGCGCGGAAGGCATCGTCGATCAGGTGGCGGTGATCGCGGATCAGGCGGATGGTGGCGGCCCGCACGCCCTTGAGTTCGGGATGTTGTTGCAGGAGCAGGAAGATCTCCAGCAAGGCAAAAGGGTAGCGGGAAAATATGGCGCTGTTTTTGGCTTCGATGTAGCCCTTGCGGCTTTGAAAGCGTTTGTTGATGGCCACCGGTTCGCCGGGATCGTCAGCGTAGAGGATGGCTTCCTCGAACAGCTGCAGCAGCATCTCGTTGAGGCGGGACAGCGCCATTGCCGTGCGGTAATAGCTTTTCATGAATTTTTCCACCGCCAGATTGGCGCCGCCGTCGGTGTAGCCGAATTGCCGGGCCAGGACGATCTGGTGGTCCAGCAGCAGACGGTCTTCCCGCCGCCCGGTGACAATGTGCAGCGCAAAGCGCACCCGCCACAGAAAATTCTGTCCCTCCATGAGGCTGCTGAATTCCGATTCGCTCAAAAAACCGTGGTCCACCAGATCGTGCAGGGTACGGGCGCCGAAATGACGCTTGGCCACCCAGCCGATGACCTGGATGTCGCGCAGCCCTCCGGGCCCCTCTTTGACATTGGGTTCCAGGTTGTAGGCGGTGTCGTTGAATTTGCGGTGGCGGCAGTGTTGTTCTTTCAGCTTGGCGCGGAAAAATTCAGGCGACGGCCAGATGCGGTCCGGTCCCACGGCTTCTCCCATGGCGTGAAACAACGCCCCGTTTCCGGCTACCAGGCGGGCCTCCATCAGGTTGGTGGCCACGGTAATGTCCGCGCCGGCTTCTTCCACACATTGTGCTACTGTGCGCACGCTGGGGCCCAGCTCCAGCCCCGCGTCCCAGGCCCAGGTGAGCAGGTCGCTGACCTTGGCGGCGATGCGGTTGACGTCGTCTTCCTGGTGGAGAATCTGAATGTCGATGTCAGAGCCGGGATGCAGTTCGCCCCGGCCGTAGCCACCCACCGCGACCAGGGCCTGGGGCGCGGTGTCGCCGAAATGATGTCGCCAGCCGTGCTGCAAGACCCGGTCCACCAGCAGGGCGCGCCGCCGTACCAGGTTATCCACGGGAGCGCCGCGGGCGAAGTCTTCCGCCAGGGCGGTGGTGGCCTTGTGCAACACGCGCCGGCAGGCCGCCGGCTCATTGCCCGCCGCGGTCAGGGCACGGGAAAACGCCGTTGCGTCGAAGATCTCAGAGTTGCTCACGGGGGCCGCTGTTCCCTTGGGGGCGGGCAGTGTCAGTAGTTCTCAGTCGGAAGCCATTGTCAATATCTCCACGCCCGTTTCGGTGACCAGCACAGTGTGCTCCCACTGGGCGGAGAGGCTGTGATCCTTGGTGACCACGGTCCATTGGTCCGGCAGCAGCTTCACCTGGCGTTTGCCGGCGTTGATCATGGGCTCGATGGTGAAGGTCATGCCCGCTTCCAGGGTGAGACCGGTGCCGGGCTTGCCGTAATGCAGCACCTGGGGATCCTCGTGAAAACGCTTGCCGATACCGTGGCCACAGTACTCCCGGACCACGGAAAATCCCGCCGCCTCGGCATGCTTTTGAATGGCATGGCCGATGTCTCCCAGCCGGGCGCCGGGTCGGACCTGCTCAATGCCGATGTTCAGGCACTCCTGACTCACCCGCACCAGCCGCCGGGCCAGGGTGGAGGGTTCGCCCACGAAAAACATGCGGCTGGTATCGCCGTGGTGTTCGTTTTTGATGACGGTGATGTCCACGTTGATAATGTCACCGTTTTTCAAACGCTTGTTGCTGGGAATGCCGTGGCAGACCTGGTGGTTCACCGAGGTGCAGATGGATTTGGGGAAGCCGTGATAATTCAGCGGGGCCGGAACGGCGCCCTGGACGTTGACGATGTAGTCATGGCAGATCCGGTCCAGTTCTTCGGTCGTCACCCCCGGGACGATGTGGGGCGCGATCATGTCCAGCACCTCGGCGGCCAGGCGGCCGGCGGTGCGCATGCTTTTGATTTCCTCGGCGGTTTTAACAGGCACGCTCATAATGCAGAAACGGCTACCTTGCTTGTGTTGGGACAGGGACGGGTGAACGACGCCGGGCATCTTACCGTTATCGGGGGGCGGGTGTCAGCAGCGTCTGCGGCAGCGGCGCCACCTCGCACTGTCTTTTCCCTTGGCGATACATTGAGGCCCCAGGGTTAATGTGGTATAAAGCGCGCCGGAATCGGGCGAGTCTCCAGCGGCCTCAACCTCAGTCTGCACTGGCGCCGCCTGGGAACTTTCGATCCGATTTAACGACACACACGCATCGACACAGCCGTCTGGGTGCCCGCATTCGGGTTGGCGTCTGGGATGTGTGGAGGCTTAACCCTGCGGAGATCAACAAATGGCAAATGTATCCATGCGCCAGATGCTGGAGGCCGGCGTGCATTTCGGCCACCAGACCCGTTTCTGGCACCCCAAGATGGCGCCCTATATTTTTGGTGAGCGCAACAAGATCCACATCATCAATCTGGAAAAAACCCTGCCGCTGTTCGTCGAGGCGATGAATTTCATCAGCAAACTCGCCGCCGGCAAGGGTACGGTGTTGTTTGTGGGCACCAAGCGCGCCGCGCAGCAGGTGGTGGAGGAAGAAGCCACCCGCTGCGGCATGCCCTATGTCAACCAGCGCTGGCTTGGCGGTATGCTGACCAATTTCAAAACCATCCGCCAGTCCGTCCGCCGCCTCAAAGAGCTGGAGGCGATGGAGAAAGACGGCTCCCTGGAGCGTTTCAATAAAAAAGAAGCCCTGGGGCTGCGCCGCGAGAAAGACAAGCTGGAAAAAAGCCTGGGCGGCATCAAGGACATGGGTGCGCTGCCGGATGCCTTGTTTGTCATCGACGTGGGCCACGAGGACATTGCGGTCAGCGAGGCGGTGAAGCTGGGCATTCCTGTGGTGGGTGTGGTGGATACCAACAACTCGCCGCGGAATATCGACTACATTATTCCTGGCAATGACGACTCCATCCGGGCCGTGCGCTTGTACGTGCGGGCGGCGGCGGATGCGGTGATCGACGGTCATGCCGCTGCCCTGCATACGGTTCCCGAAGACGAATTCGTGGAAATGGACGAGGAAGCGGCCGCACCCCGTGCCAAGGCAAAAGATGCCCCCGACGCTGAGCCGGCCGCGGCCCAGGCGGACGCAGCCGGGAGCGCGGCGGCCACCTCTTAAAAGCCAGTGCGCCAGTTTCCGCATCAGTGCCGGGGCAGCCTCCGGCGCGGACAGGCGGCGTTCCAGCGCGGCGGCTCCTGCGGGTGCCGCCGCGTTTCGTACCCGGCAGACGGGGTCGGGCGAATTTCTAACGATTATTTTTAGGCACTCGAAGCAGCGAAGGGGTTAGGATCATGCAAATTACAGCGGCGCAGGTCAAAGAACTGCGCGAGCGTACCGGTTCGGGCATGATGGAATGCAAAAAAGCGCTGGTGGAAGCCGGCGGTGACATCGAAGCCGCGGTGGAACTCATGCGCAAGGCCGGCATGGCCAAGGCGGACAAGAAGGCCGGCCGGGTGGCGGCGGAAGGCCGCATTGTCCAGGCAATCAGCGCCGACGGCAAAATGGGCGCCATGGCCGAAGTGAACTGCGAGACCGATTTCGTGGCCAATGGCGATGATTTTGTCGCCTTTTCTCAGGCCGTGGCCGGACAGGTCCTCAATGGCCGGCCGGCCGGCGTGGACGCCCTGATGGCGCTGCCGGCGCCGGACGGCAGAACCCTGGACGAATGGCGTCGCGAACTCATCGCCAAACTGGGCGAAAATATCTCGGTGCGGCGTTTCGCGGTGGCGGAGAGCAGCGATTTGGTGGGCGCTTATCTGCACGGGGCACGGATCGGCGTGTTGGTGGCCCTGGAAGGGGGTGACGCCGCCCTGGCCAAGGACATCGCCATGCACGTGGCGGCGAGCAGACCCACTGCCGTGGCGCCCGAACAGGTGCCTGCCGAGGTGGTGGAGAAAGAAAAGGAAATTTTCCGCGCCCAGGCGCTGGACAGTGGCAAGCCGGCCGACATTGTCGAAAAGATGATCACCGGGCGTGTCAGAAAGTTTTTGAGTGAAATCACCCTCTTGGGCCAGCCTTTTGTGAAAAACCCGGATCAGACTGTGGAGAAGCTGCTGGCTGAAAAAGGCGCCCGCGTGGCCAGTTTCATCCGCTTCGAGGTGGGGGAGGGAATAGAGAAAAAGAGCGAGAACTTCGCCGAAGAAGTGATGGCCCAGGTGCGCGGGGGCTGAAGGGTGAGTGAGGCCGAGCCACCGCCCGCCTACCGCCGCATCCTGCTCAAACTCAGTGGCGAGGCCCTCATGGGTGAGGGCGACGACACCATCAGTCCCGCCATCGTGGGGCGGATCGCTGATGAGCTGCGGGCACTGGTGGCGGCCCGGGTGCAGGTGGGGGTGGTCATTGGCGGTGGCAATATTTTCCGCGGTGCCGGGCTGGCGGCGGCGGGGATAGACCGGGTCACCG
>DRLM01000038.1 GCA_011375345.1 Gammaproteobacteria bacterium | reverse complement strand
GGTGCTGACCGTTTGCGCATTGGCCATATTGCTGGCCACGGTATTGAGGCGCACGGACTGGGCGCTCATCCCCGAGCCGGCAACGTCAAAGATCGAAAACAAAGACATGATCACTCCCCTTTGATGGCGCTGATGAGGCCTTTGATACGACCGCTCAAGAATGTCAAAGACGCCTGGTGCTGCACCGCGTTGCGGGCGAATTCCGCCTGCTCGATCTGGGTATCCACCGTGTTGCCGTCCAGCGACGGCTGCAAGGGCACCCGGTATTTGACACCGGCCTTCTCCCCCACGCCCTGGGCAGAAGGAAAATGGCGGGGATCAGTGGTCTTCAAAGTGCCATTCCCGGCCAGCGCCTGGTTCAGCACCGCTTTGAAATCGATATCCTTCGCCAGGTAGTGCGGCGTATCCGCATTGGCAATGTTGGCAGCCAGCACCTGGGCACGCGCCGCCCTGACTTTTAACGCCTGGACGTGAATACCCAGTGCTTTGTCCAGACTAATCGCCATAGGCCTCACTCCGCTTGTTGCCACCAGCAAGGCAAGGCCCATGCCAGAACAAAAGAAGCGCGGTATCAGAGGCCGGCAGCAAACGCTACCAGCGAAGGGGTGGCAAAAGCGGCAACATCATGCCGCTGATGCGGCAACAACAAGTCGGCTTTGACAAGGCCGGGAGCACAAGGCGCAGCAACAGCGGACGCTGATCAAGAGGCCATCTTGCGGCGAAACACCATGCCGCCACGGGCGCGCACAGACTCAAAGCGATCAGAATGACGGGTCATGGATTCGGCACCGCCCAAGAACAGAAAACCACCGGGCTCGATGATCCGGCTCATGCGGTCGACGATGTCTTTTTTGGACTCGGGGGAGAAATAAATGAGAACGTTGCGGCAAAACACAATATGGAAGCGTCCGAGCCCGGCGTAGCTGTGCAGCAGGTTGAGTTCGCGAAACTGCACGCAGTGACGCAGCGCCTCATTGACTCTGGCGCGCTCGCCAATACACTCAAAAAACCTTGCCCGGCGCTCCGCGGTCAAACCGCGCCCCAGGGACAAGGCGTCATAGACGCCGTCGCGGGCAATGCGCAGGACTGACGCGGCAATATCGGTGGCAATGATCTCCGTCCGCAAAGCGGCACCTCGCAGGCTGGCACGCCGGTATTCCTCTGCCACCATGGCGATGGAATAGGGCTCCTGCCCCGTCGAACACGCCGCCGACCAGATGCGCAGCTTGTGAATGCCGCGCCGGGTGAACTCGGGGAACACCAGTTCGCTCAAGGTCTCGAAGGGATGCTGATCACGAAACCACAAGGTTTCGTTGGTGGTCATGGCCTCTATGATGCGGCGCTCCACCTCTCCCGTGGCATCCTTCCTGGCGCAATCCAGTAGCTGCCGCAAGGAGGATACGCCGAGATCCTGCAATATGCCCCCCAGCCGGCTGGACACCAGGTACTGCTTGCCTGGCCCCAAAACGATCCCGGAAGCCTTCTCCAGGTACCGACTGAACAGGAAGTAGTCTTCCTGGGAATCCGCCCGGGTCACGCCGGAACCTCCCCGCAACCCACGGGCGCCCTAGCCCCCCGCGCAAGCGCCACCAGGCGCGCGCAAAGTGGGAAAATGATCACGTTCACTGCCATTCATACTGCCAGGACTATGTGATCCGGCGCGGTCACGGACAGGCCTGCTGGCTGAGGCGCTCCACCACCAGCGCCGCCAGCTCATCAAAGCTGAACTTGGACAAAAAGCCGTTGGCACCCACTTTCTTCACCAGGCTTTCGTTGAACACACCACTCAATGAAGTATGCAGCAGCACATAACTCGTTTTCAGTTTTTCATGCTGGCGTATTCTTGACGTGAGCGTGTAACCGTCCATTTCGGGCATTTCAATATCGGAGATCACCATAACCATGTCCTGCAAACGCGCAGGCTGATTGTCCGCCCAGTCACACAGCAGCTCATAGGCTTCCCTGCCGTTCTTGCACACCACGTGCTCCAATCCCAGCTCATTCAAAGTGCGCGTAACCTGGGAGCGGGCCACGGATGAATCATCAACCACCAGCACAAAGCGCCCCGCCGTCAGATTGCTGTCCAGTTCGGTTTGCAACGCGACGGGCTCCAGCATGCCGCCGATTTCGCTGAGCACCATTTCCACATCGATCAGCTCTATCATCTCATCGTCCAGCTCGGTGATGGCGGTAAGATAGTTGCTGTGCCCCATCGCGTCCGGCGGCGGATGAACCTGTCCCCAGTTGACGTTGATAATGCGATCCACCGCCCGCACCAGGAAGCCCTGCACCGAGCGATTGTATTCAGTGATCACCACATGCCCGCCCGGCTCGCTGCTCAAGGGAGCCATGCTTATGGCGCTAGACAGGTCGATCACGGGAATGGTCTTCCCCCGCATGGTGGCCACACCGCAGACCACCGGGTGGGCGTTGGGGAGGTGGGTCAGGGCCGGACGGGTGATGACTTCCTGGACTTTGAACACATTGATGCCAAAACGCTGCCTGCCGTGAAGAAAAAACAAAAGCAGCTCCAGGCGGTTCTGACCCGCGAGCTTGGTCCGTAAATCAATGCCATCCAGCAAACCTGCCATGGTGACTCCAGGAAACGTCCGTTGTGGTACACGTCTGCTATCGACAGCCGAAGAGATAAGCTTAATCAAGGCAGCCGGATACGCACCCGCCTGGCACACAGCGGCACAATACTTGCTGTTTTCGCACGACGTGTACGTTTACGAGGACTAGCATGACCATCCCATCTCCGGCTCACATGCCCCTGTCTCTGGCGGCCTGCGCGGCCTTGGCACTCACGGTGCTGCCGGCGACGGCCAGGCCCGGCTTTACACCGATCGAACCCATACGCGCCACCGCCCGGGCATTTCTCGAAGGATACGCCGGCAAACAGTACGACAAGGCCGAGGTAAAGATCGGCCGCCTGGACCGGCGCCTGCGCCTCAGCCCCTGCGAGCAGGCACTGGAGGGCTTTCTGCCCGCAGGCAGCCGCATTCCGGGCAAGACCACCGTGGGAGTGCGCTGCACGGGCAGCAAGCCGTGGACGGTATACGTGGGGGCGACGGTGACGGTTCGGGTGCACATCCTCACCACCACCCGGCCGCTGGCCCGGGGCGAATACCTCGGCCCGTCTGACGTGACGCTGACGGAGCGCGAGCTCCACACCACAACCCGCGCCTACCTGACGAACCCGGCCGATGCGGTGGGAAAACAAACCCGCCGTGCGCTGCCCGCCGGCACCCTCTTGACGGCCCGACAGGTCAAATCCCCTCCTCTGGTGAGACGCGGTGAGAAGGTGCTGCTGCTGGCCAGGGCCGGTGCCCTGACCGTGCGCATGTCCGGCACCGCCCTCAGTGACGGCGCCCGCGGTGACTTGATCAAAGTGCGCAATCTCACATCCAGGCGCGTAGTCCAAGGCGAGGTGAGCGCGGCCGGCGTGGTCACCGTCAACATGTGAAACCCTGGTCTTTACTGATTGATAGCACAAGAGAAAAACAGGCCGCATGCACGCCCTCAGACTAAAGCTTTGGCGTGCCGGGTCGTTGACTTCAGCGGATACCGCGGCAGCCAATAACCTGTCGGCCCCGACACGCCGGGCCCCCAGGGCGGCAACGGTGTTCAAGCACCCGCCGCACCCCACAATCAGAATGCATCGAGGCAGCCATGGCCATAGAAATCAACGGCAATGTGACAGCGCAGCTGTCCAACGCCAAGGACAGTGCCAAAGCCCAGCTCGGCCGCAACGACCCCAATGTGTCCAAGCTGCAGGCCGGCCAACCGCAAACAGGGGACACGGTGACACTGACCGACACCGCAGAACAGCTGCGCAAGATCGAACACCTGATTTCCAAAATGCCGGTGGTGGACATCAGCCGGGTGGAGCGAGTGAAAAAAGCGCTCACCACCGGCCAATACGACTTCAATACGGACCGCGTGGCCGACAAGCTGATGCGCTTTGAAAGCGGCATCACCCGCCACGCCGCCTGAGTTTTTTCAGGAGCGGCCCCCATGGAAGAGACCGGTGTCCAGGCGCTGCACAAGGTGCTGGATCAACAACACCACGCCAGCGGCTCACTGCTTGCGGCCCTGGAGCAGGAATTTGCCGCCTTGAGCGGCATGAACTTGCCGGCGCTGGAACAGGCCGCCCGCGCCAAGGACCAGTTGACCCGGGAACTGGAATCGCTGCACCAACGACAAATGACTTTGCTAAAGCACCTGAATGTGTCATCCCGGCCAGGGGAGATCCCCGACTTTGCCGCAGCCTTTCCCGGCAGTGCCGGAAAAAACCTGAACCACATATGGCACCAGACCGTCGCCCGGCTGCAAAAATGCCAGGACCAAAACCGCGTCAATGGCGCCGTCCTGGCCCAGTCGCTGCGCCGCACACAATCCGCCCTGGCTGTGCTCACCCAGGGTGAAACCGAAACCGGCGCCTACGGCCCCGCAGGCACCGCCAGTGCGCCGCGCCTGTCGCGCTCCCTGGGTTCCACCTGATCGCCGGGGCCACAACGACAACCGGCCAGGCCGCTGCATTCATTCGCGCCCCCCAACGCCGTGGATCAGGTGAAATTCAAACCCCAGATCATCAATGTGCTCAAGCGGGTGCAACGCGCCCGCTGTCTGCTGAAAGTGATGATTCCCGGTCACAGCGGCACCTACAACAGCGCCCTCCTCCACATCGACGGAGACCAGTCGCTGACCCTGGATGAACTGCAGCCGCCAGCAGGTCACGCCGCCCTGATGAATGCCGGACAGTGCCGGGTCCGGGCAGAACTCAAAGGCGTCACCGTGAGTTTTACCACCAACGTGCTGGCCGGCGAGAACGACCCGCGTGGAGCGTTGTATCACCTGGCGCTGCCAGACCGCCTCAGCTACCGCCAGCGACGCAAATACTACCGCTCACCGGTCGCCCTGTCCCAAGGCATCCGCGTAGTCCTGCAGCTCCCTGGCGGTGACAAAAAGAACGTGGATCTCTACGACATCTCAGGCGGTGGCCTGGCTCTTCGACACAAATGCGCGCTACCGGGCATCAAGGTGGGCGACATCCTGCCCTGCCACTTCGAGCTGGACCAAGACGAGTGCATCGACTGTGAACTGGAGGTGCGGTTTTTGTTGCGGGAACCGTCCCCGCGCCTAGGGGGCCGCTTTCACCAGATCACGCCCGCCCACCGACGGCGCATCGAACGTTTCGCCCGCCGGCTGGAACGGCAGGCCCTCAAGCAACAGGCACGCTGAGCCCGGCCCTGGCACCTGCTTCCAAAGCGCCCCATTTTACGCTAGCGGACTCCCCACACCGGTGGTAGAATGCCGTCCTCGCCGGGAACCCACCTATGGATCCATAGCGCGTGGTTTTGTCGACGGGGCCGTAGCTCAGCTGGGAGAGCGTCGCGTTCGCAATGCGAAGGTCGGGAGTTCGATCCTCCTCGGCTCCACCAACTATTCCCGCCGTCCCCTGCCGGGGCCTGCCAGCACGGCACTGCAAATCCGTCTATAATTTCAAGGGATTTCACGCCACTGCCGCCCCGGTAGCTCAGTTGGATAGAGCAGCCGCCTCCTAAGCGGCAGGTCGGACGTTCAAATCGTCTCCGGGGCACCAAATCACCTGCTCCACTTCCCCCGCCCAACGGTACACTACTGGTGGTCTGGACCACCTTAAGGAGCCCCCCATGTCCCCAAGCGCCGCGGCTTTGGCGCCTGACAACAGCATCACCGTGCTGGCTTCCGCCGGCACCGGCAAGACCTGGCTGCTGGTCTCCCGTCTGCTGCGCCTGTTGCTGGAAGGGGCGGCGCCGGATGCCATCTTGGCCATCACCTTCACCCGCAAAGCGGCGGCGGAGATGCAAAACCGCCTGGCCGAACGCTTGCTGACCCTGGGCGGACTGGAGGGCGAGGCCCTGGCCGTTGCCCTGGAGCACCTGGGCCTCAGCACCGATGCCGCCACCCTGAGCCGGGCCCGCCATCTCTACGAAAACACGCTGCACGAATCCCGTCGCATCCGGGTCACCACTTTCCACGCCTTCTGCCAGGAATTGCTGCAGCGTTTTCCGCTGGAAGCCGGCGTGCCCGCCGGTTTCGAACTCGCCGAAAGCACCGGCTACTTGCAAGAGGAAGCCTGGGATGCCCTGACAAGCGCCGCGACCGCGCAGCCAGACGGCGCCACGGCGGCCGCGCTGGAGGCGCTGTTTGAACGGCTGGGCGGCCAGCACAACTGCCGCGAGGCGCTGGCGGAATTTCTGCGCCACCGCAGTGACTGGTGGGCCTACACCGAAGGCCAGGCCGAGCCGGCAGCCTATGCCACTGCGGCCTTGCAACGGCAGCTGGATGCTGCCGGACACAATGCGGCCCTGGAGATCTTGTGGTCCGAGGACAATATCAGACAACTGCGGCAATTCGCCGCCACTTTGCGGCGCCTGGGCACGGCCACCGAACAAGGACAGGCGGACACCATCGACGCGGCGCTGGCCGCCCAGGCGGACCCGGCGGCGCGCCTGGCACTGCTCATCCCCGCTTTTTTCACCCAAAAACACCAGGTGCGCCAGCGCAAGGCCACCAAAACGGCAGAAAAATGCCTGGGAACCGCCGGCCAGGCCCGTTTTCTGGCAACGCACCAGCGCCTCCTCGAACTCATTGAGCAGGCCCGGGAACAACAACGCCGCCTCGATACCCTGGCGCTGAACCGGGCCTGGTACCGGGCCGGCAGTGCCCTGCTGGAACACTACCAGCGCCTCAAGCGGGAGCGGCGGATACTCGACTTCGCCGATCTGGAATGGCAGGCCTACACCCTGCTCAACCGCGGCGAAAACGCCTTGTGGGTGCAGTACAAACTGGACCAGCGCATCGACCACCTGCTGGTGGACGAATTCCAGGACACCAACCCCACCCAGTGGCGCCTGCTGCTGCCCCTGCTGGAAGAGCTGGCTGCCGGCGGGTCCGGACGCCGCCGCAGCGTGTTCCTGGTGGGCGACTTGAAGCAGTCCATTTACAGCTTCCGCCGCGCCGACCCGGACCTGTTCCCGGCGGCCAGGGACTGGCTGGCGCAGCGGCTGGGCGCCCGCACCCACACCCTCGTCACGTCCTACCGCTCCGCCCCTGCAATCATGGATGTCGTCAACAAGGTTTTTGGTGACCGCCAGGCCCTGCCCGACTTCCCCCCGCATGCCACCCACCACGCGGACTTGTGGGGCCGGGTGGAACTGCTGCCTCTGGCCACAGCGGATGCCGCGCCGGACACTGCCCCGCCAGCGGGACTGCGCAACCCCCTGCAGCAGCCCCGGCCGGAGCTGCGGGACCGACGCCACTTCCGGGAAGGCCAGGCCATCGCCGCCCGGCTCAAGGCCCTGTTCAGGGAACAGAAAATCCTGGGCACAGGCGCCCAGGCAAAAACCGTGGGGCCGGAGGACGTCGTCATCCTCGTACGCCGCCGCACCCATCTGGGCGACTACGAGGCCGCCCTGCGGGAAGCGGGCATACCCTATTTGAGCGCCACCCGCGGCACCTTGCTGAACTGCGTGGAAGTGCAGGACATGGTGGCCCTGCTCACCACCCTCATCACCCCCTATGACAACCTGGCCCTGGCCACGGTACTGCGCTCCCCCCTGTTCGATGCCGGCGACCGGGAACTGACGCAGCTGGCCGCCTGCCGCCGACACGGCACCTGGTGGGAAGGCCTGCGCCAACTGGCCGGCCGCGTTGATCCCGCCTCGCCCCTGGGACGGGCGGCGCACTATCTGCCAATGTGGCAGCAGGCGGCTCAGGCCCTGCCGGTGCACGACCTGCTGGATCGCCTTTATGCCCAAGGCAACGTGCTGGCCCGCTACCTCAGCGCCTTTCCGGCCCACCTGCGTCCCCGGGCCGAGGCCAACCTCACCCGTTTTCTGGAGCTGGCCCTGGAGACTGACAGCGGCCGCTATCCCAGCCTGCACCGCTTTCTTGATCGCCTCAGCACACTGCGTGACGAAGATGCCCCGGACGAAGCACCCCAGGCCGCCGGCGGGGTGCGGCTCATGACCATTCACGCCGCCAAGGGCCTGGAGGCGCCCGTGGTGGTGCTGGCCGACGCCGCCGCGGCGCCCCGCGGTGACACCACCCACAAGGCCCTGGTGCACTGGCCCAGTCGCGCCGCCGCCCCCCGCCATATGCTCCTTGCCCCCCGCAGTCATGAACGCGACGCCGTCACCCGGCAACTGTTGGACAGCGCCGCCCAGCGCAGGCAGCGGGAGGACGCCAACCTGCTTTACGTGGCCCTCACCCGCGCCCGCCAACTGCTCATCGTCAGCGGCGCGGCGCCCGCCAGAGAAGGCGCCGGCCTGGGCTGGTACGGCCAGGTGGCCACGGCCCTGGGCGACGCGGCAGACGCCGCCGGCCTGCCCTGCCATGAACCGCTGGGCTATCACCCTCCGCCCGTGGCGGCCGCGGCAGCGCCTGCGCCACCGCCTCCGGACCTGCCGGACGGGATCTCCCGACCTGTCCCCGCCCCCCCCTTCGAGGCCCCTTCACCCAGCCACCAGCACGCCGACCCGGCCACCCGCGACGGCGACGAAGACGGCCTGGAGCGGGGCCGCGCCATCCATTGTTTTCTGGACTGGTTGAGCACCGGCCGGCCGCAGACACCGGAGCCTCCGCCCCACCTCCTGGACCGCCTGTGCCTTCCCGGACCGGCTGCGTCTCAGGCGTGCTGGGAGGAAGCCCTGGCCCTGATCCGCCACCCCGGCATGCAGGAATTATTCGATCCGCGCCGTTTCGACTGTGCCTACAACGAAATCCCCATCTGCTACCGGGAGCAAGACCGGGAGGTCCACGGGATCATCGACCGGCTGCTCCTGCGCGGCGGCGAATGCCTGGTCATTGACTACAAAACGCACCGCTGCGCCCTGAATACCGATCCTGCCACCCTGGCAGCACCTTACCGGGAACAGCTGCGCGCTTACGCTGCCGGGGTGGCCCGCCTGTGGCCGGACAAAACCGTCCGGATGCGCCTGGTGTTCACCGCCAGCGCCACGGCATGGGAACTGGACTGATAAACGCTTTTCAACCCAATAAGGGCTATGGAAACGGCCCGGGCGGGATTACACTGAAGCTTCATCGACTGGCAGGGACGGTGATCATGAACGGTCAAACCTACGACATTAAACAGGATGCGGAAAAACAACCGGGCCGGGTCGCTGACTTCGTCAGCGACCTGATGCTGCTGGCCGCCTACGCCGTGGAAGCCGGCCGGCTGCCCGAGCAGGTCAAGCTGGCGGATATTTATCAGGCTTATCACAAACAAATCGACCAGAGCCTGCCCCTCAGCGCCGCCGAAATCGAATTGCTGCAATATTACTATCAGCTTCTCAAAATCGAGCTGGACCCCGTCACCCCCACCAGCCTGCGCGCCACGGCATGCCCGTCCATGAGCAAACCCATGCGCACCCCCGCCGGGCGACGGGTGCGCACCATGTGGTATTGGTCCTTTTTTTCCCTGGCCGTCATATTGGCCATCAATCTGTATCAATACGGTTTTGAATTCAATTCCGCCACCTGGGCGGCACAATACCCGGACTGGTTCACCACCTTTTCGATGTTGTACTGGGTGGCCCTGGCCATCCTGCCCTTTGCCTATGGCGCCCTGGGGGCCTCGGTAAGACTGCTGCGCATCATGGAAACCCGCCTGCGGGACCGTTCCTTCGACCCACGGCGCATTCCCGAACACCGCACCCGCTGGGTGTTGGGTACCCTGAGCGGCGGCGTGCTGGTGCTGTTTGTCAACTCCGGCGGCATCGGCGACACCCAGGTGAAGCTGGAACAAGCCGCGTTGGGTTTTCTCGGCGGCTACAGCATTGATCTGCTGTTTTCCATTCTCGACAACCTGGTACAGGTTCTGTCACCCAAAAGAGCCAGCGGGAAAAACGAACAAAAGACGAGAATTCAGGTACCGGTGAAAATCACCGAAGCCCGGGAGGAAAGCGGGACCACCCTGGCTGCCACCGACACCCAGACGAAAAAGCGACCGGCGTCCGTGGTCTGAGCGCAGCGTTTCACCTCATCCGGAACAACACACCAACGCTGCCCCACCCGGCGAAGACCTACTGCAAGGCCCCCAGCCGGGTCGCCGCGTGGCGGTCGAGCAGCTCGGCCATTTGCCTGGGCGGCACATACCCGGCAAACAAGGTGCCATCTTCGAGGATGATGGTGGGGGTGGCGTTCACACCCAGCTCACCGGCCACGGCCAGATGCTGGGCTATCGGATTGTCGCAGCGCCTGCCCCCGGTAGGCTTGCCCCGCTTGGCCAGGGTCATGGCCTCGGCCCGATCCTCCGCGCACCACACGGAGACCATTTTCCAATACGACTGGCTGTTCATGCCGGCGCGCGGATAGGCCAGATAATGCACGGCGATACCCTCGGCGTTGTACTCGGCCATCTGGCTGTGCAGCTTGCGACAATATGCGCAATCCACATCGGTGAACACGGTGATGGTATGGCGGGGGTGTTCCGGCGCGAACACAATCATCTGTTTCTCGTCCAAAGTGCTCAACAAGGCCAGACGGCCCGCGGCGCGGCCCTGTTCGGTGAGGTTCTCCCGGCTGGCCACGTCGATCACATCCCCCTGAACGACGTAGCGGCCGTCTCCGGACAAGTAAAACACTTCCGGCCCGTAGCGCACTTCATAGAGACCAGGCAGCGCGCTTTTCTTAACGGCATCCGGCTGTCTGTCCGGCACCAGTTCGGCCAGGGCGGCACTGACGGCGGCGGGCGGCTCCCCAGCCACCACGGCGGCGCTGAAACCAACCGCCAAGACCAGGGCGGGGATAATGCTTGCGAATTTCATTTTGCGTGTGCTCTCCGTTTGTGTGTCTTCCCAGGCCGGCTGCGACATCACCCTGACCCCCATCTACAGGCGGACCCCAGGCGGACTCCCGTCCCCGCGGAGGCGGGCTAAGCGCGCGGGTGGTGCCGTGCGTGCAGCTGTTTCAGCCGCTCTTTGGCCACGTGAGTATATATCTGTGTGGTGGATAAATCTGCATGCCCCAGCAACAGCTGCACCGCCCGCAAATCCGCGCCATGGTTGACCAGATGGGTGGCGAAGGAATGGCGCAGCGTGTGGGGTGAGAGGGGCACGCGGATAGCCACCGAGCGGGCATAGCGCTTGATCAGATACCAAAACGCCTGGCGCGTCATGGCCGCGCCCCTTTGGGTCACGAACAAGGCATCGCTCATGCGGCCGCGCAACAGCTGCGGGCGGGCACCGTCAAGATAGCGCTCCAGCCACTGGGCGGCTTCCTCGCCCATGGGAACCAGCCTCTCCCTGCCGCCCTTGCCCATAACCCGCACCACCGCCTGGCTGCGGCTCACCCGCACCAGGGGCAGACCCACCAGCTCGCTCACCCTGAGGCCGCAGGCATAGAGCAGCTCCAACATGGCACGGTCACGCAAACCCAGCGTCGCCTCGGTGTCGGGTGCCAGCAGCAAAGCCTCCACCTCGGACTCACTCAATACGCTGGGCAGGGTCTGGGGCAGTTTGGGGGCATCAACCTGGGCGGTGGGATCGTCTTCCCGGCGACCCTCCCGCACCAGATACTGATAGAAGCGCCGCAAGCAGGACAAGCGCCGGGCAATGGTCCGTGAACGCGCCCGGCGGTCACCGGCCTGGTCCGAAAGATAGTGAGACAGATGATGCCGGGTGGCGGTGAGCAACCGCTCACCGCGCTCGTGCAACCAACGGGCGCAGCGGGTCAAATCGGAGCGGTAGGCGGCGACGGTGTTGGGGCTCACGCCCCGTTCCATCCACAGCGTATCGAGAAACACATCAATCAACGCCAGTTCCGGCGCCGGCACCGTTTTTTTCATGGTGTATCAACCACGCTTTGATTTCGCACGGACTCCCGCTGGTGGTCCCCATAAAACCACCCAGGCCCGTTGCCGCCACCAGACGGTGACAGGGCGTGAGCAGGGGCAGGGGATTCGCCCGGCAGGCCCCGCCCACAGCCCGGGGCGCACTGCGAAGATCGGCGGCCAAATCGCTGTAACAGCGGGTCACCCCCGCGGGAATCGCTCTGAGCCCCGCCCACACGCGGCGCTGAAACGCGGTGCCCCGCTCCAGGTAAGGCACCGCCACGGGCGCCCGGGGGTCGGCGAAATAGGCATCAAGAGCCTGAACGGCCCGCCGGGCAAAAACGCTGCGGGGTGGGCGCAAGGCCGCCTCCGCCCCCAAAAAGACAATGCCGGTGACCGCCTCGCCCCTCATTCGCAAACCCAGCCGTACCCCGGGAATGGGTGTTTCGACTACGGCATCGAAGGAAAGTGCTGGGGCGTTTGTTCGGGACGCAACCATAGTTGATCCAGTTTTCTTTTCAGGGCTGCGCGCCGGCTGGGATCACCGGTACGGCGCAACAGATCCCGGTAGATGCGCCGGGCATCGTCCCGCAGGCCGGCATCGGTCAAGGCTTCGGCGGCGTGATAGCGGGCGGTCTGACCCCAGATGCCTGCGGGATCGTCGTCCAGACGCGCCGAACGGAGATAATAGCGCGCCGCAGTATCGAAGTGACCCAGCGCCTTGTACGAATCGGCCATCCAGAACAAGATTTCCCGGCTGAGCCCCGGATCCCCGGCACGGGCCAGGGCCAGATCGAACAGCCGCAAGGCCTCCTCGTGGCGGCCGAGGATTTGCAAATCAAACAATATCTGGTTGTAACGATCCAGGCCGTCCCGCGACCAGCGCTGCTGCGCCTCCATCACTCGCTCCAGGGCATTGACAGCGGCATCGTATTGCCGCCCCAGCAGCAGCAAGCGGGCGCGACGCAGCTGCCAGTCCACGGCATTGCCACCGGGCGGCGCCTGCACCAGGCCGGCACTCAAACGGGACGCCAGCGCCATATCCTCATCGGCCAGGGCCTGGGCCAACAGGGGATAACGCACGATGGCGGGAATGTCCTCAATGCGGGGAAAACGTTCGCTGTCCAGATAGAGCGCCCTCAACAGCCGCCCCCCCTGGGGCAGTTCACCCAAGCGGCGCGCGAATTCCTGATGCGCCAGGGCCGTCATGTCGCCCCCGACCCCGCCTTGCTGGGCCAGGGTGGCCAGCAGGGCACGGGCATCGCGGGGACGCAGCGCATGTATACGGCGGGCCGTCTCGAACCAGGGCGCGGCCTCCCCCAGCAAAAGCTGCGCCCGGTTGGCCAGCTCCATGCCATAATCGCGATAGGCCTGCCACAGCTCGTCCCCATCGCCCCCGAGCAGTTCATCACCGCGATGAGCCGGCGGCGGATAACTCAGGGCCTGCTCCAATGCCCGCACCCGGTTGGAATGGTCGCCGTCCCGCTGGGCGGCCCGAGCGGCAATCAGCCACAAGCGCCGCTTGCCTGCCGGCGACAGCGCCGGATCGTCCAGCGCCTTGATCACCCCGGCCAGCACCGCAACAGGAGGCATCTGTCCGCTGCGCAAACGTGCCAACCACCGCAAGACGCGGGCCTCTTCACCGGCCACGCCGTCCAACACGGCGACGGCCTGCGCCGGATAGGCACTCAGCAGGGCCAGCCGCGCTTCCAGCTCCCTGGCACTGTCCCCGCCCCGGCCGTAATCCTGCCGGTAGCGCACCATGGCGGTACGGGCGTCCTCGTAGCGTTTGTCCGCGAGATAGCTCTTGATGAGCAGGCGCCGCCACCGGGCCCTCTGCTCGTCCGTCACTGTCGCGCCATCGCGCCACAACAAAGCGGCCAGCCGGCGTCGGGCCGCAGCGCCACGGGACAAGGCCAGCTCGGCCATGGCCGCGCGGGTGTGGGCCCATTGCAGGAATTCCGGGGAAACACCGTCCGGCAAGGCGTCGGCCCGCTCCACCAGCGCGGCCCAATGGCCGGCCGATGCCAACAGTATCAGCCGCTGGCGCTCCCACAGTTCCCAGGCAGGCAGTGTGCCCGGGCTGGGTGGGGGTTGGTAGGTGTCAAGCAGGCGCAGCGCCAGATCCGGCGCCCCGTCCCGTTTGAGGCGCACCACCTCTTCCAGGGTGCCGTCGGGATCGGGAGGAGGATGCGCTGCACCGCCGGCCGGGAGGGCCAGCGTCATCAAGACAACGTAAAGACAAAGCGGCCCGCGAAAGGGCTTGCACCACTTCGCCGGGCCGCTTTGCCACAGGCTCATGAGCCGCTGGGCGCCTTGAGTTTTTCCTTGATGCGGGCCGCCTTGCCGGTGCGCCCGCGCAGATAGTAGAGCTTGGCGCGGCGCACATCCCCCCGCCGCTTGACGGTGATCTTGTCCACCAGCGGGCTGTGGGTCTGAAACACCCGTTCCACCCCTTCGCCGTGCGACATCTTGCGCACGGTGAACGAAGAATTGAGGCCCCGGTTGCGGCGGGCGATGACCACGCCTTCGAAGGCCTGCAGGCGTTCGCGATTGCCTTCCTTCACTTTCACCTGCACTTCGACCGTATCGCCGGGCGCAAAGCCCGGGACATCGCTCTTGATTTGCTCGGCTTCCAATTCGCTGATGATGTTGCTCATGTTCGTTACCCCGATAGTCAGATAATCACTGCTTGACGGCTGCCGCCACGAGTGTGGGCTCATTCGTCCGCCGGCGTTTCCCGTTCACGAATAAATTCGTCCAACAGCTGGCGCTGCGCCACGCTCAGCGTTTTTTCTTTGAGCAGCTCCGGCCGCCGCAGCCAGGTCTGCCCCAGGGCCTGCTTGAGCCGCCAGCGGCGGATGGCACCGTGGTCACCCCCAAGCAGCACACCCGGCACTTTGCGCCCGTCAAACACCTCCGGGCGGGTGTAATGCGGGCAGTCCAGCAAGCCCTCGCAAAATGAATCCTGCTGCGCTGAGTCCTCGTGCCCCAGCACGCCCGGCAGCAGCCGGGTGACCGCATCGATGATCACCATTGCCGCCAACTCACCGCCGCTCAGCACGTAATCACCGATGGACCATTCTTCGTCCACCTCGGCGTCGATGAGCCGCTGGTCCACCCCTTCGTACCGGCCAGCCAGCAAAATCAGTCCCGGGCGCCGCGCCAGGGCTTCCACGCCGGCCTGATTCAGGGTGCGCCCCTGGGGCGACAAATACAGCACCGGGCTGGCCGGCGCCGCTTGCCGGGCGGCGGACAGCGCCGCTTGCAGCGGCGCGGCCATCATGACCATGCCCGGACCACCGCCGTAGGGCCGGTCATCCACCGTACGATGGCGGTCACGGGTGTAGTCGCGCGGGTTCCAGGTCACCACCTGCACAGCGCCCCGCTTTACCGCCTTGCCGGTCACACCGTAACCGGCCACCGCGCCGAGCATGTCCGGAAACACGGTCACCACGTCGAAACGCACGGCACCACCTCAAAATTCGGGGTCCCAATCGACCTGCATCACACCGTTTTCAAGATCCACCTCGCGCACCACCCGGCCGGAGACATACGGAATCAGGTGTTCCCGATCCCCTTTGATCACCAACACGTCGTTGGCACCGGTTTCCAGCAAATGGTCCACGCGGCCGAGAAGCTGCCCGGCCAGGGTTTCCACCCTGAGACCGATGAGGTCCACCCAGTAATAGCGGCCGGCTTCGACGGGCGGCAGCGCCGCGCGGGGAACGAGGATGTCGCAACCCACCAGCTCACGGGCCCGGTCCCGGTCATCGCATGTTTCCAGACGGGCAATCAGCCCCTTTCCGTGGGAACGGCCTTCCACCATCTCCCACGGCCGGCACTCGCCGTCCCGGCACAGCCACCACGGGCTGAACCGGAAAATCTCTTCCCGGGGATCAGCAAAGGAGAAAACCCTGACCCAGCCGCGCACCCCGAAAACGCCGGCAATGCGGCCCAGCACAACCGGCTGGTCCGGCCCCGCCGTGCCCGCACCCATGTTCTCATCAAGCCTGGGCGGCCTGTTGCTGGATGAGCTTGCCAACCCGCTCAGACGCCTGTGCGCCCTGCGACAACCAGTAATCAATGCGCTCGGCGTCCATGTGCAAACGGGTCTCCCCCCCCGTGGCGACGGGGTTGAAATACCCCACGCGCTCGATAAAGCGGCCCCCGCGGGCACTGCGGCTGTCGGTTACGACAATGTGATAGAACGGCCGCTTCTTCGCGCCGGTCCGGGCCAAACGAATGGTCACCATAGGCTCTGTGTCCCCTTATGGAAAATCGACTCTGGCCGACCGCCCAGGCGCAGCCGGCTAAAAAGCGGGTATTTTACGCGATCTTTTGAAAATGGAAAGAAAAAAGTGTAACCGCGAAGGCCTGCCAAGGGTTGGAATTCTGATCCCGGCCGCATTGGTGCGCCGGTATCCGCGCCGCCCGTTGACGCGGACAACAGCGGCTTGGCGCTCCTGGCACCCTGCACGGTTGACCCGTTTTCCCGCTCCGGCGCAATCCCAGTCTCAAAACGGCAGGCGGCCACCCATGCCACGAAGCATTTTTTTCATTCCGCCCTTGGAAAATTTCTTCATCATTTTCTGCATCTGGGCATGCTGTTTGAGCAGCCGGTTAAC
Source organism: Gammaproteobacteria bacterium (assembly GCA_011375345.1). Classification (NCBI taxonomy): domain Bacteria; kingdom Pseudomonadati; phylum Pseudomonadota; class Gammaproteobacteria; species Gammaproteobacteria bacterium. The sequence goes on along the minus strand of DRLM01000038.1, from coordinate 19,654 downwards.
ATCCTGCACCCGGGTGCCGGAACCTGCGGCGATGCGGCGCTTGCGTGAGCCTTTGATGATGTCGGGCGCGCTGCGCTCCTGGGGTGTCATGGCGTTGATGATCGCTTCCATGCGGTGAAATTCTTTGTCGCTGGCTTGTTCTTTGACCGAATCGGGGACGTTGGACATCCCCGGCATTTTGTCCATCAGGCTGGCGATGCCGCCCATATTGCGCATTTGCTGAAGCTGGTCGCGGAAATCCTCCAGATCGAAACCCCGGCCTTTTTTGAGTTTTCGGGCCAGCTTCTCCGCTTTGCCCTGATCCACGCTGCGCTGGGCCTGTTCCACCAGGGACAACACGTCCCCCATGCCGAGAATGCGCGACGCGACCCGGTCCGGGTGAAAGGGCTCCAGGGCCCCGGTTTTTTCCCCCACACCAAGGAACTTGATGGGACAGCCGGTAATCTGCCGCACGGACAGGGCGGCGCCGCCGCGGGCATCACCATCCGCCTTGGTGAGAACAACGCCGGTAAGTGGCAGGCTCTCGCCGAAGGCCTTGGCGGTGTTGGCCGCGTCCTGGCCGGTCATGCTGTCCACCACGAACAGGGTCTCCACCGGCGCCACCGCCTGGTGCAGGCGCCGGATCTCCGCCATCATGTCCGCATCGATGTGCAAGCGCCCGGCGGTGTCGACCAGCAACACGTCCACGAATTGTTTGCGCGCCGCCACCTGGGCCGCCTGGGCAATGGCAACGGGGTCCTGGTCGGCCTCGCTGGGGAACCAGAGGGCGCCCACCTCATCCGCCAGCGTCTTGAGCTGGGCAATGGCTGCCGGCCGGTAGACGTCGCAGCTGACAACCATGACCGTTTTGTTGTGCCGCTCTTTGAGCAGGCGCGCCAGTTTCGCCACCGTGGTGGTTTTGCCGGCCCCCTGCAGGCCGGCCATGAGCACGACGGCGGGGGGCTGGGTGTTGAGTTGCAGCGCTTCGTTAGCCTGCCCCATAAGGGCGACCAGCTCGTCCCGCACCACGCCGATGAAGGCCTGGCCGGGAGTCAGGCTGCCCAGCACGTCGCGGCCCACGGCACGTGCGCGGATGTGCTTGATGAATTCGCGCACCACGGGCAGGGCCACATCCGCCTCCAGCAGGGCCATGCGGACTTCGCGCAGCGCATCCTTGATATTGTCTTCGGTCAGGCGGCCCTGGCCGCGCAGGCGCTTGAGGGTGTGGCCCAGGCGTTCGCTGAGGTTGTCAAACATGGTTTTCCGTCACGGGTGACTGTAATACGTGAGAAGCCGAGGAGGGGGATTATACGCGAAGGGTCGGGGTCGGGGGGCGCCCGGGATCAGAAGTAAAAGACCTCTCCCCCGCTGAGGCGGCGCAGGGAGGGCCAGTCGGGCAGGGCCGCGCGGATTTCCGCGAGGATGGTCTCTTCTTCCCCGGGCTTGTTGTGGGTGATGCACACGGCCGGGCGATGACGCAGTTTTTTCATGTCTGCCGCCAACAGGCTGGGGCAGTAATGTTTCGCCAGGTGGCAGAGTTTGAGTTCGGCGTTGGAGAAGGCGGTTTCGACAATCAGCACATCCAGCCCGGCAGCAGCATTCAGGGCGTCCCAGAAAGCGTCGTTGGTGGAGGTGTCGCCGCTGAAGGCAAACGCCCCCCCGGGGGAAGACACCCGGTAGCCCACCGCCGGCACGGCGTGGGCCACGGGGATCATTTCGAAACGCCGCCCCTTGAGTTCCACGCCTTGCCCCGCTTCCATGGGCGCGTAGCGCAACACGGGGCGGTCGGCGCTGGGGAGAACGGAAAAATCGGGCCAGATGCGCCAATTGAAGATATGCTGCTGCAAGGCTTTAATGGTCTCGGGCAGGCCGTGCACGGTCAGCGCCTGCCCGACCCGGTCGAACACGCTGTCCAGCATGAAGGGAATGAAGGCGATATGGTCCAGGTGGGAATGAGTCAGAAAGACATGCCGGATGGCCGCCATTTGAGACAAGTCGAGATCGCCGACACCGCTGCCGGCATCAATCAACACATCGTCATCCACCAGCAAGGATGTCGTGCGGTGCCCGCGCCCTATCCCTCCGCTGCATCCCAGTACCTTGAGTTCCATCAGTCACCGCACTTGTTTTGGAGTCCGGCAGTCCAGTACCATGGCCGCCGCACCGACGGCAGCAGCCGGAGGGGCCCGGCCTTGGTCTCGTGCCTCAAGCTGTGCCATCATTCCCGCTCGGCGGCATGCTACCAGTTTCCATGAATATCACCTATATCGCCATCCTGGCCATCATCCTTTACTCCGTCACCGGCGTCGGCCTGATACTCCGCCTGAGTCAGCGGACCCAGGTGATGCGCTCCAAGAACGGCCTGCTGGCCACCGGCCTGGTGGCAGCACTGCTGCACGCTTACGTGCTTTATCAGAACATCTTCGTAGTTAGCGGTGTCAACCTGGGTTTTTTTAACGCCCTGTCCCTCCTGGGCTGGCTGATCGCCCAACTGGTGCTGCTTGTCGCCCTGTTCAGGCCGGTGGAAAATCTGGGGATAGCGGTGCTGCCACTGGCAGCGGTGTCCATGATATTGGAAGCGACGGTCCCCTCCACCCATCTGGTCAGTGAAAACGTGGCGGCCGGCATCAAAGCCCATATTGTCATCTCCATCATTGCGTACAGCGTGTTCAGCATGGCCGGCGTGCAGGCCATTTTGCTGGCCATTCAGAACTACAATCTGCGCCACAAACGACCCGGCGGCTTTGTCCGGGCCCTGCCGCCCCTGGAAACCATGGAAACCCTGTTGTTTCAGATGATCGGCCTGGGCTTTGTGCTGCAAAGCCTCTCTCTGGCCAGTGGCATGATGTACATCGATGACATCTTCGCCCAGCACCTGGCCCACAAAACCGTGCTGTCCATCATAGCCTGGCTGGTCTTCGCCGGGCTGCTGCTGGGGCGCTGGCGCTTCGGCTGGCGGGGCCGCACGGCCATCCGCTGGACCATGAGCGGCTTTGTCACATTACTCCTGGCCTACCTCGGCAGCAAGTGGGTGGCAGAGGTGTTGTTGGGTCACTGATTGTCCATGGACGATCTTCCGCTCAGCCTGCTTTTCACCGCGCTGATGGTGCTGATCGTGGTCTCCGCCTGCTTCTCCGGCTCGGAAACCGCCATGATGTCCCTCAACCGCTACCGCCTCCGCCACCTGGTGGAATCCCGGCACCGCGGCGCCATTCTGGCCAGTGCTTTGCTCGCGCGGCCGGACCGGCTGATCGGGCTCATCCTGCTGGGCAATAATTTCGTCAACATCCTGGCCTCGGCCCTGGCCACCGTCATCGCCATGCGCCTGTACGGCGACGCGGGCATCGCCATCGCCACCGCCCTGCTGACCCTGGTGATATTGATTTTCGCCGAAGTCACCCCCAAAACCCTGGCGGTGCTGCATCCCGAGCGGCTGGCCTTTCCCGCCGCCCGCGTGCTCACGCCGCTGCTCAAATTGCTCTATCCCGTCGTCTGGCTGACCAACGGCATCACCAACGGATTGCTGCGGCTCGCGGGCGTGGCGCCCCAAGGCAGCGCCATGCACCAACTCAGCCGGGAAGAACTGCGGGTGGTGGTGAACGAGGCGGGCGCCCTGATTCCGCGCCGCCATCAACAAATGCTGGTGAGTATCCTGGATCTGGAAAAGGTGAAGGTGGATGACATCATGGTGCCCCGCAATGAGATCGAGGGCCTGGATCTGAACGAGGATCTGGACGACATCATCCGCCAACTCACCACCAGCCAGCATACCCGGCTGCCACTGTACAGGGACAGCATCGACAACGTCACCGGCATCATCCATGTGCGCACGGCCATGCACCTGCTGGCGCAGGACAAGCTCACCCGGGACACCCTGGCGACCGCCGCCCACGAGGTTTATTTTGTTCCCGAAGGCACGCCCCTGACCACTCAATTGCTCAACTTTCAGCGGGAAAAACGCCGCATCGCCATGGTGGTGGATGAGTATGGTGATATGTTGGGGCTGGTGACACTGGAAGACATTCTGGAAGAAATCGTCGGTGAATTCACCACCGACCTGTCCTCTTCCTTGCGCGAGGTGCATCCTCAGGAAGACGGCAGCTACCTGGTGGACGGCGCCGCCCACGTACGGGAGCTGAACCGGCTGATGCACTGGGAGCTGCCCGAAACCGGCCCCAAAACCCTCAGCGGCCTGATCATCGAGTACCTGGAGACGATACCGGAACCGGGCACCAGCCTGTTAATCGCCGGCTACCCCATCGAGATCACCCACACCAGCGCCAACACGGTCAAAACCGCCCGCATTTACCCCAACCAGCGCCGCCCGCAGGAAGAGCAGCAAAAAACCACGGGACCGTCTTAACCCGCCGCCACCGCCGCATCGTCCACGCCCGGCTTGCCCGCCGCCGGGGCACAACAGTAGCCGTTGCGGCCCTTGCGCTTGGCCTCGTACAGGCCGCTGTCCGCCGCCTCGATCAAGGTGGCGGGCAGACCCCCTTCGCGGGGGGTGATGCTGGCCACGCCCAGACTGATGGTGACATGGGAGGCGGTGGAGGAATGGGCGTGGGCAATGTCCAGTGCCGCCACCGTTTCCCGCAGGCCTTCGGCGACCTGGGCCGCCCCCTCCAGGTCCGTGTCCGGCAGGATCACGGCAAACTCCTCCCCGCCGTAGCGGGCGACCAGATCGCCGGGGCGGCGGATATCGCTTTCCAAGGCCTGGGCCACGCGTCTGAGCACGCAGTCACCACCCTGGTGGCCGTAATTGTCGTTGTAGGCCTTGAAGTGGTCGATATCGATCAAAATCAGCGACACCCGCTTGCCGCCCCGCGCGGCGCGCAGCCACTCCTGCTCCAGGTATTCGTCGAAACGGCGGCGGTTGGCGATGCCGGTCAGGCCGTCCAGGCTCGACAAACGTTGCAGCTCCTTGTTCTTTTTTTCCAGCTCAATCTGCAGTTCGCGTAACGCGCGGTAGGCCTCGTCCCGCTCCTGTTGCGCCAGGTAGCTGCGCGAATGGGCCCGGATGCGGGCGATCAACTCAATTTTGTCCGGGATTTTCACCAGATAGTCACTGGCGTCCAGTTCGAAGGCCTCGCTCTTGATCTTCGGGTCTTCCCTGGTGGACATGACAATGACGGGGATGTTTTTGGTGACCGGGTTGGCCCGAAAAAAGCGCAGCAGCATCATACCGTCGATGTCGGGCATGACCAGATCCTGCAAAATCACGGTGGGCTGAAATTCCACCGCCTCGGCGATGGCCTGGGCCGGGTCAGCGCAATAGCGGTACACCACCTGGCTCTCCTCGGCCAGCATGCGGCGTATGGCTTCCGCCACGATGGCCTGGTCGTCCACCAGCAGCACGCGCGCGGTGCACGATACACCGCCGCCGGGCTCTTCGTTCGCCGGGTTTTGGGAGTCACTCATTATGCTGCGCCTCTGGACCCTGTATCGGCGCAGGGACGGAAAACTTGGGCCAGCGCCGGGGCAATATCACCCAAGGGCAGGATCTGCCGCGCCGCGTTCAGTTGCGCCGCCGCCTTGGGCATGCCGTAGACGGCGCAGGTGGATTCGTGCTCGGCGATGGTGTGGGCGCCACCCTGTTTCAGGCGCAGCAATCCCATGGCACCATCGCGCCCCATACCGGTGAGCAGGGCGGCGGCCACGTCGCCCCGCCAGCGGGCGGCGACGCTTTCAAAAAAGACGTCCACCGAAGGCCGGTACACCTGCTCGCGCGGTTCGGGCGTGTAGTCCAGACGCAGAGACGCATCCAGAATCAGATGATCGTTGGTGCCGGCCACCAGCGCCAGACCAGCCTCGGGTCTGTCCCCGGGCCGTGCCAGGCGCACGACCAGATTGGGCGTCTGGGCATCCAGCCAGGCGGCCAGTTCCGCGGAAAACTGCTGATCCACATGCTGGACGACGACAATGCCGGCGGCATAGTCCGGTGGCAAAGCACTGAGCACAGCGGCCAGCGCCTTGGGCCCGCCAGTGGACGCGCCCAGGGCCAGCAAGGGTTTGCGCGCGACAGCAGCAGCCTCGGCCACGGGGGCGGAAAAGCGGCTGCGGCGCGCGGGCACGGGACGCACCAGTTTTTCAATGGTGGCGATTTTGTCCAGCAGCGTCGCCGCGCCGGCACCACCCTGCTGCGCCAGCACCGGCGTGCGCACGGCATCCAGGGCTCCGGCGCCCATGGCCTCGAAGACCAAGGAGGCATTCCCCCCCACCGAAGCGGTAACCACCAGGATGGGGCAGGGACTGACGGCCATAATCCGGCGGGTAGCCTCAGCGCCGTTCAAGCGCGGCATGATCAAGTCCATCAGGATCAGATCAGGCCGGTCTTCCGCCGCCCGCTGCACCGCTTCCTCGCCGTCACGCGCCACCCAGGCCAGTTCGTGCGCCGGCGCATTGGTCAGCACCCGGCGCAGGCTCTCCACCGCCAGACTCATGTCATTGACCACCGCGATTCTCATGCCGCCATCCCGATCAATTCCACCACCGCCTCTTTCAAGGTCTCGTCATGGAAACTGCCCTTGGTGAGGTAGTAATCCGCACCGGCTTCCAGCCCCCGCAGGCGGTCTTCCTCCCGGTCTTTGTAGGACACGATCATCACCGGCAGACGGGCAAACTGGGCATCTTTGCGGATCGTGCGCACCAGTTCGATCCCGTCCATGCGCGGCATGTCGATGTCGGTGATCACCAGGTCGAACTTGCCTTCGTGCAAGGCGTTCCAACCGTCGATGCCGTCCACCGCCACGTTGACCTGGTAGCCGCAGCCCTCCAGCAGCTTGCGCTCCACTTCGCGCACAGTGATGGAATCGTCCACGATCAGAATGCGCTTGCGCGAGGTGTGGCGCCCGCTGTCCGGGCCGCCCGCCACCCGTTCCAGCCGCGTCACGCCCACCATTTTCTCGATGGATCGCAGCAGGTCGTCAACATCGACAATGAGCAGCGGCGCACCGTCTTCCATCAGGGCGGCCGAGCTGATGTCCTTGATTTTGCCCAGTTGCGGCGGCAGCACGTGCACCACCAGATCCCGCTCGCCCAGGAAGCGGTCCACCACAACGCCATAGGAGCTTTTGCGTTCGCCCAGCACCACCACCGACAACTCCTCCCGCCGGCCGGCCCCGTCGGCGACACCCAGCACCTGGCTGGCGGCCACCAGGCCGATGTGGTGGTCGGCCACGCTGATGTATTGATAGCCCTCCATCTCCCGCACCGCCCCGGCGGGCACCTGCAATATGCGTTCGATACGGGCCAGGGGAAAGGCATAGGGCTCGCCACCGATCTCCACCAGCAAGGCCGGTATCACCGACAGGGTGAGCGGCAGTTGCAACTGAAAGCGTGTGCCCTTGCCCGGCTCTGAGGTGGCCCGCACCATGCCGCGCATTTCCTGCACCACATCGTGTACCACGTCCAGGCCCACGCCGCGGCCGGAGATTTCGGTCACCTGGTCGCGGGTGCTGAAATTGGGCAGAAACAGAAACTCCATCAACTCAGCGGTGGTAAGCCGGGCGCCCATGTCTTCGCTAACCAGCCCCCGCTCGATGACTTTGCGCCTGAGCTTGTCCAAATCCACGCCGCGGCCATCGTCTTCCACCACCACGGAGAACATGCCCGCCTGGTGATAGGCCGACAGCCGGATGGTGCCCCGCGCCGGCTTCCCCGCCGCCTCGCGCTCCTGCGGCGGTTCCATGCCGTGGTCCACGGCGTTGCGCAGCAGGTGATTGAGGGGCGCTTCGATCTTGTCCAGGATGTCGCGGTCCACCAGGGTGCTCTGACCGTCGATTTGCAGCTGCACCTGTTTGTTCAGGGAACGGGCCACGTCCCGCACCATGCGGGGAAAACCCTGCACCCCGTCGCCGAAGGGACGCATGCGGCTGGCTACCACTTCGCGGTGCAAACGGCTGGACAGGTTCACCGCCCGGCGGTCGTAGGATTCCAGCTCGGCCAGACGGTCGGCGAGAATGTGGCGGCAGTCGGCGGCCCGGCCCTGCACCTCCCGCAGGAGCCGATGCAAGCGGTCGCGGTCCAACTCGCCGTCCAGGGATTCGCGCAGGGCATCGAGCAGGGTAACCAGCTCCAACTGACGGCGTTTCAGGCGGATCAGGCTTTCAGCATAAGGCCTGAGCCAACGCGCCTCCACCATGGACTCACCCGCCAAGCCCATGAGGCGGTTGAGCTGCCCGGCACTGATGCGCAGTACCCGCCCGGCTGCCTCCTGCTCCGCCTTGGGCCGGTGGGCGGCGGGGACCGGCGCCCCTTCCCGGTCCGCTGGCGGACTGTCCTCCGCGCCCCCTCCGGCGGCGGGCGCCGGCGCCGCCGCAGACGGTGATTCAGGCCCGACCGGCTTGTCCGCAGCGGACACCGCGCCCCGCCCTCCCCCGTCGCTGAGCGCCTGACAAAGGGCGATGTAGCGTTCCTGCTCTTCCCGGCTCAGATGGGCACCGCCACCGGCCTGGGCGATGCGGTCAATAAAATCCACCGCAGCCACCATCTGCTCCAGCGTCCGCGCGGCAAGCTCCGCGCCCTGCTTGGCGGCGCTGAACAAAGCTTCCAACTGCTGGGCAAGGGCTTGCGCGTCACCCAGTCCGAGCAGGCGGGCGGCGCCTTTGACGGCGCGCGCGGCATGGAGCAGCGGCGCCACAAATTCGCGGCTGGGGGGGCTTTGCCAAGTTGCCAGTCCCTGCATGAGCACGCTGCGCGAGCGTGCCACCTCGTCGCGAAACACGGCCAGCATGGCCGCCGCAGCCGCAGCATCGCCGAAGGAGGCCAGACGGGCGGGCGGCGCCACCACCGGCCCCGCCTTCTCCGCCTCCCCGGCGGGCGCCGGCTGAGCCGCCGCGTCGGGGCTGGCCGGGCGTTCATCCGCTTCCCCGCGCCGCCCCTCCGGCAGCCGGCCCGCCATGATGGCCCGCAAATCTTCGAGCAGGCTTTGGTATTCCGTTTGCTGGGCGGCGCTGAGCTGCCCACCGGGGTGTTCGCTGAGTTCCGCCACCAGAATCAGCATGTCCACACCCCGCAGCATGACATCAATGACGCCGGGTTCCAGAACGCGCTCGCCCTTTTGGGCCGCCACCAGCACATCTTCCATGAGATGGGCCAGTTCCACGGCATCACGGATACCCACCAGCCGGGCCGCGCCCTTGACGGAATGGGCGGCGCGCATGAGCGGCTCGATCTGCTCCGCGCCGGCGGGCCCTTCCTCCAGCCGCAACAGACCGTCGGTCAGCACGGCGGTATGCTGGTCCACTTCCATGCGGAACAGCTCCAGCATGGAATGGTCCGCCAGGGGACTGTCACGCTCGCTCATTCCACCACCCTGTGCAGCGCGGCAAACAACAAAGCCGGGTCCAGACAACTCACCTGCCGGCCGTCCCAGCGCAACATGCCGCGCAGATAGTTCGAGCTGCTGTGACTGACCGTGGCCGGGGCGCCGCGCAGTTCCGCTTCCGCATAGCGGTGGATGCCCTTGACCTCGTTGACCGGAAACACATACCGGGTGGTCCCCTCCGCGATGACTACCATGCGCGCCAGGCGCTTGGTGGCATCACGGGCAGCGCCGGCTTCCGCCCGGTCGATGCCCAGCAGCCGCCCCAGGGAGACACACAGCAGCAATTCCCCCCGCACATTGACCAAGCCCTTGAGCGCGGGACTGTTGTTGTGGGGCAGACTGTGTACCGGGCGCACGTCCAGCACTTCCTGGAACAGGCTGGCGGGAAAACCCAGCCATTCGTCGGCAATGCGGAAGATCAGTATGGAAGCGGTGCGGGTATTGGTGCTGCGCTTGACTTCGCGCAGCTGTCTGCCCCAGGCGGCCAGGTAGGCGGGATCGGCGGCGCGATCCAGCAAGCGGCGGCCGCTGGCCGCGTAAACTTTGCAGTTGATGCAGTGAACGACTCGTTCCAACTCGGGGCAGCGCTCCCCGCCCTGGCCCCAGACACCGATGCGGTTCCAGCAGTCGTCCACGCCCACCCCGGAGACGGCGTTTGGTTCAGGCTTTCGGTGTCCCTGCATGACCCGCTCCCGGCCGCTTTGCGCTATGAACGCGCGCTGTCACCCGTGTTGCCCAGTGCCCGCTCCGCCCGCATGCGAAACAATATGGCGGCATCCCGCTCTCCCCGCGCTTCCGCCTGCACAGCCAGGTGCATCAAGGCCTGGCTGTGCAGGGGGGCAAGATAGACGGCCTGGCGGAACAGGCGATAGGCCGTGTCTTCCTGACCCTGGGCCTGGCGGATCAATCCCAGCAGGTAGTAGCCGTCCGCGCAGGCGGCGTTGTGGCTCAAATGGGCTTCGCAACAACGCGCCGCCTCGGCCAGGCGCCCCTGGTCCGCCAAGCGTTCCGCCTCGTCCAGGTCCGGACGCTCCTCACGCCCGGCCAGGGGGATATGCTTCAGCTCTGCCCGCGCCTGGCGGCGCAGACGTTGCACCGCTTCTTTGCCACAATGCTTCGCGGCGGACCCCTTGCCCGGTCCCGGCCCCGGCTTCTTGCGCCGCCTTTCCTTCGGCCCCATGGCTGCCGCCAGAGGGGCGTCGCGCTTGCAGTAGGCAAAGGCACCGGAGCGGTCCACAACTTGAAAGCGATCCCGGGGCACCCGCCCCCCCTCGGCGTGCCCCACAAACAACAAGCCTCCCGGCACCAGCAAGCGGTGCAGCCGGGCCAGCACCTGATCCTGCAACTCGCGGTCAAAGTAGATGAGCACATTGCGGCAAAACACAATGTGATATTGGGGAACCCCCCCGAGGATCACATCGTGCAGAAGATTGCCGTGGCGAAACTCCACCATCTCCCGCACCGCCTGACAGACCACCTGTCCGTGAGGCTCCGCCTGGAAATAACGCGCCAGATAGTGCCCCTCATCACCACGAAAGGAGTTGGGGCCATAAACCGCCTGTTCCGCCCGCGCCAGCACCCGCCGGCTGATGTCCACCCCCGTCACCCGCGCCTGCCCGGGGCCATAGCCCTGATCCTTGAGCACCATGGCGATGGAATAGGGCTCTTCCCCCGTGGCGCAGGGCACGCTGAGAACGCGCAACAGGCCCGCAGGCTTGCACCACTGCGGTCCCGCCAGGTACTCGGCCAGCAGGCGAAAGGGCTCGCCATCACGAAAAAACCAGGTCTCGGGCACCATCACGTCTTCGATCAGGCGCTGCCGCTCTTCGGAATCGGTTCTGAGCAGCTCGATATATTCCCGCAGGGCACCGAGTGAGAGACTCTGCATGCGCTGCTGGACCACGCGGCTGATGGTGGCGCTGCCCACCGACTCACTGTCCAGGCCGGTTTGCTCCCGCAGCATAAGCTCGATTTGCCGCAAGCTCACGTTGGTGCGCCCCTTGTGTTGCCGTGGCCTTCCAAATTGAGGCCGCTGAACCGGGCCAGCGCCTCGCGGGGCAGCAGTTCGGACAAGTCCAGGCAGCGGATGATGCCGGCCTCGTCCATGGCCAGCTTGCCGGCAAAGCCGGACTCCCCCTCGCCAGTGGCAATAAAATCGCCCTCTTTGAATTTGACGGTCTCGGTCACCCGCTCGGCCACCAGCCCCAGCATGGCGGCACCCGGCCCCGGCCGCCGGACCAGCACGATGCGGGTGCTCAACAGGGGGGTGGAAGGCTGTTCGGCCAACAGGCAGGACAGATCAACGACGGGCACGGCCGTGCCGCGATAGCTGAAAATACCCGCCACACAGGCGGGCGCCTGCGGCATGCGCTGCAAGGGCACCCAGGGGATGACTTCCACCACCTCCGCCACATTGATGCCGAAACGCTCGTCGGCCACTGCAAACAGCAAGTACATCGGGGAGGTCCCCAGCGGGCCTCAGGCACTGGCCAGCCACGAACCGCCGTCGCTGTCCCGCTTTTTCACCTTGAAACGGGACACCCCCTGCTGCAAGCCATGGGCGGCGTCGTTCAGGCGCTCGATGGCGGAATTGGACTGCCGCAGGGACTGCACGGTCTGCTGCGCCGCCTCGTTGAGCTGGATCATGGCCTGCTTGATCTGTTCGGCGCCCTGGGCCTGGGATTGCATCCCCTCGTGCACGGTCTCGAAGCGGGGAGTGAGCGCCTGCACCTGTTCGATGATCTGCACCAGCTGATGGCCGACGGTTTCCACTTCCGCCACACTGCGGCGCACCTCCTCGGAGAATTTCTCCACGCTCATCACGCCGGCGGTCACCGCCGACTGCATCTCCTTGACCATCTGCTCGATGTCCCAGGTGGCCACGGCGGTCTGGTCCGCCAGGCGGCGGATTTCGGTGGCCACCACGGCGAAGCCCTGGCCGTATTCGCCGGCTTTTTCCGCCTCAATGGCGGCATTCAGCGACAGCAAGTTAGTCTGGTCCGCCACTTTGGTGATGGTGGTGACCACGGTGTTGATGTTGCTGGCCTTTTCGTTGAGCACTTCCAGCTTGGAGGCGATGGAGGCGGAGGCGTCCACCACGTGGTGCATGGTGGCTTCCATTTTTTCCAGGCCCGACTGACCATTGGCGGCCGCCTCGGCGGTGGCCTCGGACACGTGGGCCACTTCTTCCATGGTGTTGAGCAACTCCTTCGCGGTGGCGGATATCTCCGTTGATGTGGCGACAATTTCATTGACCGTCGCCGCCTGTTCCGCCGCCGTGGCCTCCTGTTGCTTGGCGGTGGCGGCGATTTCGGTGGCCGAGGAGGTGACCTGGATACCCGATTGCTGCACCTGATTCACCAGGCCGCTGAGTTTGTCCACCATGCATTGCATGCTTTTGCCCAGGCGGCCGATGGCATCCTCGCCCAGATCGGGCAGGGTGCCGGTCAGATCGCCACCCGCCGCCCGGGTGACCATGGCCAGCATGCCGTCCACCTTGGCCTGGAGATCCTCGATGGCCTGGCGGCGCTCCTCCATGAGGCCCCTGAGACCCTCGATCATTTGTTGCAAGCCACGCCCCAGTTCGCCTATGGCACCGCCACCGACGACATTGACTTCAACGCTCAGATCACCCGCGGCGGCGCGGCTGACCACGGACAACAGTTCGTTGACGTTGCGGCACAGCTCCTCCGCGTTGTGGCGCTCGCGGTCGGCGCTTTCGTCCACCTTGTCGGCCATCTTGTTAAAGGCGCGGGCCAGTTGCCCCAGCTCGTCGTAACTCATCACATTGGAGCGGGCCTGCCGGTCGCCCTGGGCCCGCCGGCTCACGGCGTCCATAACAGAACGCAGGGGAACCGAAATCCAGTTGCGCAGCAACAGGTTCACCAACACCAAGCCCAAGCCCAACAAAAGAACATTGGCACCGGCGCCGATCCACAGTTCCTTTTGCACGGCAGCATCCAGATCGGCCAGGGAATAGCTGATGCGGATGGCGCCATTGACCGCCCCGGAGGGCACCTGGTGACATTGCAGGCAGTTGACGCCGCGGGTGTTGGTGGTGGCCCGGAAAGGGGTCAGCACAGTGACTACCCGGCCTTCTTTGCCACGCTTCACCACCAGGACATCTTCACCGGCCAAGGCGCGCTGGTCCAACTCATCCACCGCTTGTTCTTCCGGCATGCCCTCCCCAAACTGACCCTTGACCGGCATGCCCCGCACCACCCGCGCTTCCAGCACATGGTTGCGGCGCAACATTTTCTTGCGCAAGATCCCACGCTCGCTCATGGTGCCGGTCAGCATCATGGTGTTGAGGCTGTCGAAGTACATGGTGGACATGTCCTTGACCTGCTGCTCGGCCAACAACAACGTGGCCTCCTGCTGGCGCTGACTGGAATAAAAGGTGACTGAAGCAATCACCAGCACAAAAATAAGCGCGATGGCCAGATTGATCTTGGTGCGCAAAGAAAGTGATTTTTTCGGCGCGCCGTCGACGATGTTCTGCATGACAATAATCCTGTGTCACGGGCTGCACGGCCCAGTCCGCCGCCGCTGGCAACAACCATCACAGAAGATTGCTGCGAACGGTCTGAATGAGTCCTGACAGACCGCGATAAGCGAGCTGCTGCGAAGTGTGGAAACACCGGGCTGGCGCGTCTCAATATGACGCCGCTTCTACATGACCGCTGTCAGGCTGCCAGAGCTGCCACGGATTCGATCAACCCGCCGCCTGGACGCCGGTTCATGGGGCCCCGAACACCTCATGGCATGAAACGGCCGCCCCCGGGGGAACTTTAACAGGATGTTAAAAAAGGCCTTCCTGGCCTTTTTCAACGCCGGCGGCTGCCAACACGGTTTGCGGCGGCCTTACATTTTCAATGACTTATCGTCACCAAGAAAATGACGGTGCAGCCCTACACCGCACACAGCTTGTTGAAAAACAGCCTTTTTCAACAAGCTGTCAACGCCGCGGCCATCGATCCCGTTCACCTCGGCCCATAAGGGCTCGGCCATTCTTGACACCCCGGTTTCGGAGTGCTAAAAGCCTAAGGCAAGCATCTCTTGCAATTTTCTTGGCGCCCAAATCGGAGTGTGGGCATGGCAGGCATGGACGGCATTTGGGTCAACAACCCGGCGATATGCGCGGCGGGCAGGCGGCAGCCGCACCGAAGGCGTCGCTGTTGCCGCCTGGGTAGCGCCCCATGACCGTCTGTGGTGAACGCGTTATCCCCCTGCCCCGCCGCCGCAGCCTCAAAAGCGGCCGCATCCCCCGAATATTGATCGTCAACGACTCCCCCGATACCCGCGACCTCCTTACCCGCAATCTCAAACAGGCGGGGTATTCCCATATCAAAGAAGCCGGTGACGGCCGCGCTGCCATCCGCCAGCTCAAGCTGAGCAAGGTGGATGTGTTGATTACCGACATCCACATGCCGCACCTGGATGGCTGGCGCCTGGCGCGCATGGTGCGGTCCGGCCTGTTCAGCTCTGCCAGCACCATCCCCATCATCGCCGTCTCCGCCACCTACAGCGAGCGCCTCGCGGAAAGCAGCGCCAGGGAATTCGGCATCAACCGTTTCCTGGCACTGCCGCTGGCGCGTCGCCAGATCCTGGCGGATACCGTTACTGAGTTGCTGGAAGACAGCGGCCAGTTCGTGCCCAAACCCTCCTTGCTCATCATCGAGGACGATCCTGACACCGCCGTACTGGCCTCGCGCATGCTGCGGCACCGTTTCCAGGTGGAAGTGGTCACCGATGGCCGCACCGGTTTGACCCGCTGGCGCGAAGGCAACTACGACCTGGTGCTGTTGGACGTGATGCTGCCCAAACTGGCAGGGCCGGAAGTGTTGAATGAAATGCTGAAACTCAAGCCCCGCCAGGCCGTGGTCATCATGACCGCCGACGGCACCGCCGAGCGCTGTGAAGAGCTCATGCTGGACGGGGCCGTGGATTTCATCGCCAAGCCCTTCCACGCCAATCAATTGCGCGAAATCTGCGAAATGGCCCTGCGGCGCGACGACTGGCTGACCAACAATGAGGAATTCTCCCAGCGCGGTCACGCGCTGCGAACGGTGCAAGAAAACTATCAGAAAATCGCCGACGCCCATCAACGCCTGCTGGACAACCTCGGCGCGGTGGTCTTCGAACTGGATACAAAAGGCCGGCTGCGCTTTTTGAATCTGGCCTGGGAACAGCTCAGTCAACATAAAGTGCGCGACACCCTGGGGCGGCCGCTGCATGAGTTTCTTCACACCGAAGACCGGCGCCACTACCGCAGCGTGATGAAATCCCTGGCCGAGGGCCGGACACTGCACCACAAACAGGAACTGCGCCTGCAGAACAAACAGGGCGAGGTGCTCTGGGCCGAGATCACCCTGGACTGCCGCCAGCATCCGGTGCACGGCGTGGAAGCCATCGTCGGCCACCTGACGGACATCACCGAGCGCAAACGCGCCATGGAACAGGTGGAACACATGGCGATGCACGACAGCCTTACCGGCCTTTACAACCGGCGCTACTTCGAAATGAGCCTGGAGCACACCCTGGCCAGCGGTGCCCGCTCGGGCGCGCCCCACGCCCTGCTCTACATCGATCTCGACCATTTTCAAATGCTCAACGACACCCTGGGGCACAGGGAAGGTGACCTCATCCTCAAGGAGGTGTCGGAACTGCTGGCCGCCCGCACCCGAAGTGCCGACACCTTGTGCCGCCTGGGTGGCGATGAATTCGCCCTGTTGCTCACCCATACCGACCGGCCTCAGGCCATCGCTGTCGCCGAGGCCATCATCAAAGCCATCAACGACCACACCTTCTCTTCCGGCGACACAAGCCTGACCCTGGGCTGCAGCATTGGCGTGAGCCTGTTGGACGGCGGCCAGGCAGGTGCTGCGGAACATCTGGTGCGGGCGGACAAGGCCAGTTTCGTGGCCAAAAACCGGGGCCGCAACCTCGTGCATGTGTACAACCCTGCAGACCGGGACAGCGAAGAACTGCGCCATACCGTCGATTGGGCCCACCGCGTCCGCCAGGCCATTGCCGAACAACAACTGGAGCTGCACATACAGCCCATCGTCGATACCGTCAGCCGGGCCGTGCATCACTACGAAGCCCTGCTGCGCCTGCACTCACCCGGTCACCAGGAATTGGTCACCCCGGCAACGTTCATCCCCGCGGTGGAAAAAGCCGGCCAGATTCATGCCCTGGACCGCTGGGTGATCAACCGTGCCATGGAGCATCTGGCGACGCACCGCTGGATTCATTGCCTGGCTATCAATCTTTCCGGGCGCGCCTTTGAGGACCCCGACCTCATCCACTACATCCAGGCCACCCTGAAGCACCACCGCCTCGAGCCGCAGCGCGTCATTTTTGAAATCACCGAAACCGCCAGCGTGGCCAACATCACCGAAACCCAGCGCATGATCCGCAGGCTCAGAAAAGTGGGCTGCCGCTTCGCTCTGGACGACTTCGGCACCGGCTATTGCTCTTATCAGTATCTCCGCCAGCTGCCCACCGACTATCTCAAGCTCGACGGTTCCTACATCAGAAACATCGCCCACAACGATCTCGACCTCACCATGGTGCGCTCCATGAACGAGATTGCCCACATACTCGGCAAAAAAACCATCGCGGAATGCGTGGAAAGCAATGCGGTCATGGAACACTTGCGCAACATCGGGGTGGACTATGTGCAGGGAAACAACACCGGCGGCGTCGCGCCCATCAACGAATACCGCGCCGCCCACCCCCGCATCAGCCCTGCCTGAAGCCGGGACCACCTCTGGCAGCCTGTTGAAAAACTTCGTTTTTCAACAGGCTGTGTGCGGTATGTGGATGCACCGTCATATTCAATGACGATAAGTCATTGAACATGTGCGGCAGCCGTAAACAGCGTATGCAACGGCCGGCCTTGAACCTTGAAAAAGCCCGGGAGAGCCTTGTTCAACATCCAGCCAGATCAACAGGTCAACATGTTCGCAGGTGCCTTCGGGCCATGCCATCGCGGCCGGGGCCGTTCCCACAAGTATGAACACGGCGCGGCAGGTGGTATGACGACGCAATCACCGTTTTCGGCGCCTCCCGTGGCGAAATCATCCCTCACCTTGCAACGGCCTGATCCCTTGCTTATTTTTGATAGTAAGCACGCTTGCGGGAAGTACACGCCCATGCACCATTCAGAGTCTACCGAGACCCTGGCCAACGAGGCGCTCGTCTCGCCGGCACAGGACTCATTTACCGGCGCCGACCTCATCATTCACTATCTGGAACAACTGGGAGTGGAATACGTCTTCGGTATTCCCGGCGGCGGCATCGAGCCGTTTTACGATGCCCTGGCCCGCAGCCAGAGACGGGGCGGACCACGCCCGGTGGTCGCCCGCCACGAAGCCGGCGCCGCCTTCATGGCGGACGGCTACGCCCGGGAGAGCGGCAAAATCGGCGTCTGCTGCGCCACCACCGGACCGGGCGCCACCAATATGATCACCGGCATTGCCTCCGCCTACCAGGACCAGATCCCCCTGCTCGCCATCACGGCCCAGACCCCGCTGCCCACCTTCGGCCGCGGCGGCGTACAGGAATCGTCGTGCACGGGAATCAACACCGTCGCCATGTACGAACACTGCACCCGCTTCAGCTCGCTCGTATCCCACATCAACCAGCTGGAACGAAAACTCGTAAGTGCCGTCAACGCCGCCCTGCACGCACCGAAAGGACCTGCGCATATCAGCGTGCCGCTGGACGTGTTCCGGCGGAATATTACCCTGGAAGCCCCCTACAGCAACCTCGACTCCCTGATGTGCAACTCAAACACCGTTGACGAAAACGCCGTAAAACAGTTGCTGTTCGCACTGGCTGCGGCCAGATTCCCTGTACTGGTCATCGGGCCACGTTCCCGCGGAGCTGTGGAGGAAATACTGGAAGTATGCCACTTGTTCTCCGCATACATCGTCGCGACGCCGCAAGGCAAAGGTCTTGTTAACGCCTACCATCCCCTGTTCAGGGGAATCTTCGGCTTGGCCGGCCATTCCACCGCCCACGAGTTGCTCCTAAGCCGCCATATCGACCTGGTCGTAGTTATAGGATCAGATTTGGATGAACTGGCCACCAACGGTTGGGCGCCCAGCGGATTGCTTAGCAGCAAATCCATATTCATGGACGACAGCCCGGAAAGTTTTTCCCGGGCACCGATGGCCCGGCAACATATCCATGGCGACATCCGCGCAGTAATGACGCGCTTGTTGAATCAGGCGCGTGCCCACTCAGAGCAGATCCGAAACGCGCGCTCAAACACCGTTACAGCCGTCAACGCCGAAAAAATATACAATCAACCCCCGAAAACACCTTTTGAACGCCGCACTCAAGACAGACGACAGTCAGTCCAGGACACAGATTACGGAATCTACGGTTTGGCGCGTGACCGACGTAGACAGGATTCTAACCGCAGAACCAACGAGGGCCTTCCACCCGTTACACGCCATTTCGCCTTAAGCAACGAACACAAATATTTTTCAAACTCCATACCATATAAACCGCAACGGCTGATGTACGACCTGTCTCGCAGGTTCCCGCCCAATACACGCTACATTGCCGACATAGGGAACAGCTTCCTGTGGGCCATCCACTATCTCCACCCCTACGACCGGCGTAACACCGTGAACAACGCACGCCGGCCCGAAGGCGGTGATGTGCGGCTGGGCATGGGATTTTCTTCCATGGGATGGGCTATCGGCGTCGCTGTAGGCACGGCGATGTGCAAACCAAACGGGCCGGTGGTATGCATTACTGGTGATGGCGCTCTGCTTATGAGCGGACAAGAAATAACAACCGCAGTCACAGAAAAGATTCCTGTGATATTCGTTGTACTCAATGACGGTGCCCTCGGAACAGTAAAGCACGGACAACAAATGGCCGGGGCAGAGCCAATTGCTTATGAGCTGCCATCGGTAGACTTTTGCGCCTACGGCAAGGCATTGGGAGCCAACGCTTTTCGCATTGACTCTCCTGATGAGTTTATTCGGCTTGATATGGCGGCCATAACCCGGCGCCAAGGCCCAACAATCCTTGATATTCGGATAGACCCCAACGAAAAACCTCCCTTGGAAGAGCGCATCAAAATGCTCAACAAGGCCAAACCCAAATTGAAGGTAAAAACATAAACTTCCCTCCACATACAGACCAACAAACACTGCGTTGGTACCGACTCAGCACTTGCACCCATATCAGGAACAATGACAATGCCGGGAAATAACGCTGCAGCTCTATTCCTTGCACTGGCCCTGATGTTTTCTCACGCTGTTGTAACCTACGCCGGCACACCTGACGACATGGAAGATATCACCATGGCCTTTGGCGACG
>DRLM01000037.1 GCA_011375345.1 Gammaproteobacteria bacterium | reverse complement strand
TGGGCACCTTTGCCGTTCGGCTAACCGTTCCCCTTGCCGGGCCGGTAGGGGACTTGCACCCCCAAGTCATCCCCTCGCCACCACAGCTCGGGAAATAGCGCCAGTCACGGCGCTACGCGCCATGCCTGGCGCACCACAAAAAAAGGGAGGGGCAAGCCCTCCCGTGGCCGGTCATGTCAATGCGTAGGGCGAATAAACCGGCATAGAAACGAATGTGCCTGTCCCTTAAGGCACGGACATGGTGGGAGTGGAGCCGAAGGGGTTCACCCAGGTCCAGGGATCGGACTGGCCGACTTCGAAGTCGCTGATGGAGTCATCGGCCGCCGAGGTGATGTTGTCATAGAATTGGTAGCGGAAGGAATCCACGCCGGATTTCACCATCTGCTGACCCACCCAGATGACTTTCACATCGTCGGTGCCGGACCACGCTACGTCGGTGCCCGTGGTGCTGTTGGGCAACAGCACCGGCGAGCCCAGGGTATGTGCCGCGCTGTTCAGATCACCAACGGCCTCTTTCATCACAAACTTCTGCATGTCGTCGTCCGCATTGGACCCTGTATTGGACCCCGCCTCGATCATCACGCCCTGTTCCACGCTGATGAACTTGCCTGTCGGACTGGTGGACGGACCGTTCATCTGCAAAGTAAAAGCGTTATACAAGGTGTCTTGCGAACCATCATTGACGGTGATGGCCTGACTGACATCGAGATCCTTATAGGTGGAACCGCCCGACGCCCAACCGGAATTGACGATGGTCGCGGTACTGAAAGTTGTAGTCACACCACTGGTTGTGGTCGAATCGACGGCACGCTGTTGGCCGGACATGCCGTCCACCCCGACCCGTACAAAACTTTCATCCGCGAAGGACAAGCTGGAAGGAGCGTCTCCACCCGCACTACCTGAAGTCTCGGGAATGACAATGGTCTGGAAGTACTGATTCCCAGAACTGTCCGTCAACTGCCGTTGCAGAAAACCGCTGCCGGTCACCGGCGTACCGCAGGTGTAACCGGCCGGGCAGGTCTGCGTTCCCGCCGTCCCCGAGTCATAATCACCGAAGGTGACTGTGGCCCCGGAGCCGGTGTTGACCGCCGTCCAGACATCGAACGCGGCCGGCGGATCAGCCACAGCGGCGCCTGACAAAATCAAGGCAACCGAACCCATGGTTGAAACCGCCCAGTTAGATTTCTTCATACTCATGCCCTCATATGTGGTTATGGTCAAATCAAAGCTGTCATGGTGGTGCAACACCGTGGCATGTCCTTGCTTGACCATCGCGGTTTCCTGAGCTGGCACGAGCCAGTGCGATAGTCGTATATCCCTACCGCTTCCGCCGCCCGGGGCATGGTTCCCTGGCAGAGCACTCCCTTTGAAAACAACCCCTTCTTCCGTGAACAGAGACACATCCCTGTGAAACACATCGGCCTTGGGCGCTAAAACTTTAAGGAATATAGGCGAATAGCGCGCCCGTGGTACCCGCCCCGGCTGGAGCGCCATGAGCAGCCGTGCTACTCTTGCGGCCCCGCAAGCGGGGCCCTCTTGACGTCGTGGAGGAATACAATGGGACACCGCCTTTCCAAGCTCTACACGCGCACCGGCGACCAGGGCCAGACCGGCCTGGGCAACGGCAGCCGGGTGAGCAAAGACGCCCCCCGGATGGAAGCCCTGGGCGACATCGATGAATTGAACAGCGCCATAGGCGTGGTGCTCTCCCTCGCCCGCGGCCACGAACTCACCCCTCTGCTGACCCGCATTCAGCACGATTTGTTTGACTTAGGGGGGGAAATCTCCATTCCGGGCCATTGCCTGATCCAGCCCCGCGCCGTGGAACGCCTGGAACAGGCCATCGACGAATTCAACAAAGACCTGCCCCACCTCAAGGAATTCATCCTGCCCGGCGGCGGACCGGCGGCTGCCCATTGCCATCTGGCGCGGGCCGTCTGCCGGCGGGCCGAGCGGCACCTGGTGAGCCTGGCCCAAACCGCGCCCCTCAACGATCAAAGCCTGATCTACCTCAACCGCCTGTCCGACCTGCTGTTCGTGGCCGCGCGGGTACTGAGCCGGGAGGAAGACCGCGGCGAGCCCCAGTGGCGCCGCGAATGGAATTGAGAACGGCCGCTCACGGCCGCCCCCGATCCACTGGACACCTTCAATGACCGGGCGCCGCCGGCCAACACTGCATCCACAAAGGTCTGACCATGAAACAAACCATCGTCATCATCGGCATCGGTGAATTGGGGGGCGTGTTCGCCCGCGGCTTTTTGCGCTGCGGCCACCCCGTCTGCCCCGTCATCCGCGAGACGGATATCAACGAGGCCGCCCACACCCTGCCCGACCCCGCCCTGGTGCTGGTGGCCGTGGCGGAAGGGGATCTGCACCCCACCCTGGACGCCGTACCCGGCGTCTGGAAAAACCGCCTGGGCCTGCTGCAAAATGAGCTGCTGCCGCGAGACTGGGAGGCCCACGGCCTGGAACAGCCCACCGTCACCGCCATCTGGTTCGAGAAAAAGAAGGGCAGGGACGTCAAAGTGCTGCTGCCCTCCCCGGTGTACGGCCCCCGGGCGGCGCTGCTGACCGCGGCCCTGGCCGCGGTGGACATCCCCGCCCGCCCCCTCATCCGGGAAGAAGAGCTGGTCTATGAACTGGTGCGCAAAAACGTCTATATTCTCACCACCAACATCGCCGGTCTGGTCGCCGGCGGCACCGTGAGCGAACTGTGGGCCCGCCACCGGGATCTGGCGCGGGCCGTGGCGGAGGACGTCATGACCATCCAGGACCACCTGGTGGCCACCCCCCCGTCCCACGAGCGCCTGCTCCAAGGCATGCTGGAGGCTTTCGCAGGCGACCCCGGGCACCGCTGCATGGGGCGCAGCGCCCCCCTCCGGCTCCAGCGCGCCCTGGCCCTGGCGGATGCCCACGGCCTGGCCGTGCCCACCTTGCGGAAGATCGCGCACGACACGGCGCGCTAGGCAAGGCCCAACCGATGCAGGCACATCACCCGGCCAGGATCAAACTCAGCCCCACGGCAATGGTGATCCATTCGTACACCCGTTTGATCCAGCGGTTACCCTTGGCGATGGCCAGATGGGCGCCCAGATAGCCTCCCAGGAGGGAACCCAGCAGCAGGGCGGGCAACCAGCTCCAGCGTATCTCCGCCAGCAGCCCCAGGGTCAAGGCACCACCGCCATTCCAGAACAGCCCCACCAGGATCAGCGTGTAGGCCACGGCGCGCTGGTAGTCCAGGCCGAACCAGCGCACCAGCCACAAGGTGACGAACAAGCCTGTGCCCGAGGTCAGCGAGCCGTTCAGCACCCCGATGCCGAACAGAACGCCACCCCCCGCAATAGTGCCCCAGGTATCGCGATGACGCGGCGCATGGGTCAGGCCCAGGGCCGGGCGAAAATAAGAATAAGCACCCAGTCCCATGGTCAGCACCCCCAGGGCGATTTGAGCAAAGCGGTCCGGCACGGTTAAGATCACGCTGGCCCCCAGCACCACCCCCGGCAGCCCGCAGGCCAGAATGAACGCGGCGAAACGCGCCTCCAGCGCCCGTTCTCTTAAGTGCCGCGCGGTGGCGCCGATACCCAAAGCGACGCTGGCCACCTTATGAGTTGCCAGGGCCACGCCGAAGGGAAGACCGAGAAAAATCAGGGCCGGAAGCTGGATCAAGCCCGCCCCGCCCCCGGCAAAGGCAGAGAACAAATTGGCCAGCAGGGAAATGAACAACAGCAGGATTTGGTCGATCCAGGCCAAACGCAAGACCTCCTGAAAAAGACAAATGGGTAGTCATTACATGGTGAAAGGGACCGTGCGACGATTATTCCGCCTGCCACCCCCCCCGGCGCGGACACCGTCCTCATGGGGCCGCGGCACCCTCTTTGGCATGACAACAGCGCCGCTGCGGACGCTGTTGAACAGGGATGATCTCTATTCTACTCTCCGGCGCACCGCCGGCGCGCTGCTGGGCGGCAGCTTGCTGCTCACCCTGACACCTGAGCCGGCCGGGGCCGACACCTACCGTTGGATCGGTGACGACGGCAAGGTCCACTACAGCGACTACCTGCCCCCCCACGACATCAACAAAGCCTACTGGGTCATCAACAGCCAGGGCGTGGTCGTCAAAAAAGTCGAGCCGGCAAAAACACCCGAGCAAATCGCCGAAGAGCAGCGGCTGGCGCAGCTGCGGGCGGAACAACAACGCCGGGCCGCCGAGCAGGCCGAGTACGACAGAATTCTGTTGGACACCTTCACCTCAGTGGCAGACCTGGAAGAAACCCGCGACCGCCGCCTGGCCACCCTGGAAGGTCTGATCAACGTGGCCCAACGCAAAATCAACAACCTGCAGCAACAGCTGGCCCGCCAACTCGAACGCGCGGCCAACACCGAACGCCGCGGCGAACCCGTCCCCCGGGAACTGGCCGACAACATCAAAGTCCTGCGTGACCAGATCACTCACGAAGAAGGCTACATCCACGCCCAGCGGGTCCAGCAGGCGGCCCTCAAGGAACGCTTTGGCGAAGACATCGCGCGTTACAAGGCCCTCAGGCAACGGCGTTAGGCCCCTCCGCAGCCCTGGCCGAGGCCGTCGCCCCGCCCCCCGGAACGCGCTACAATCGCTAGCCGTTGCACCATACCGGCCCGGCCAACAGGGAAACATTCATGTCCGCCTTCAGCGTTCTCGCAAAAACACTGATCACCGTTCTCATCCTGTGGCCCGCCATAGCGGCTGCGACGCTGGAGGTAGACAGCCGCATCAGCGCCGTCACCCTCTACCCCGACCGCGCCCAGGTCACCCGCACACTCTCGGTGGAGCTGCCCGCGGGCGACAGCCGCATCGTGGTAAGCGGTCTGCCCGCCACCCTGGCGGACAATGCCCTGCGTGTCGCCGGCCACGGCAAGGTGGCGCTCACGCTGGGCCCGGTGCAAAGCCGGCGGGTGTTTCTGGGCGCCCTGGCCCAGCAGGAGGAACAGCGCCTGCAGAACGAACTCACCGCGCTGGAAGACAAAAAACGCGCCGCCGGCGACCGCATCAAAGCCCTCAGGCAACAACTCGCCTTCATTGAAGCCCTGGGCAAAACCGCCCCCGCCACCATCAGTGAAGACCTGCGCCGCAACCAACTGGAACCGGCGCGCTGGAAAGCCGCCTGGACCCAGATCGGCACCGGCGCCAGTGACAGCTACCGGCGCATCCAGGAAGAAGAAATCCAGATTCGCGACCTGCTGAAAAAGATCACCAAGATCAAAAACACATTACAAGGCATACACACCGGCCAGCGGCAAAGCAAACAAGTGCAATTCGACGTGCATGCGGACCAGGCCGGCCCGGCCCGCTTTGAGTTGAGCTACCAACTGCCCGGCGCCTCCTGGACGCCCGTGTACGAAGCCCGGTTGGACGCCGCCGGCGGCGCCGTCACCCTCATCCAGCGCGCCGCCGTGCGCCAGCGCACCGGGGAAGACTGGATCGACGTGACCCTGCGGCTGTCCACCGCCCGCCCCGCTTTCCAGGCCAGCCTGCCGGAACTGCCGCCCTGGACCATCGACCTCCGCCCGCCCGCCGCAGCGCTGTTTGATTCCGAACAGACCATGCCCCGCTCACGCGCCCTGATGCAGCAACTGGCCTCGCCCATGGCTGAGCGCCCCCGCGCCAAAATGAAAGACGAACGCGACGCCGCACCGGAATCGGCACAGATCGCCGGTGCGGAATTCGCTACCGAATACCTCATCCCGGGACGCGCCACGGTCCCGGCCGACAACGAACCCCACTACTTCACCGTCCACCAGGAACCTCTGGCCGCCACCCTGGCCGCCCTGTCCATCCCCAAACTGGATCCGGCCGCCTACCTCTACGCCGAACTCCGCTACCCCGGTGCCGCACCGCTGCTGCCCGGCCCGGTGAGCGTGTTCCGTGACAACGTCTTCGTCGGCAACGCCCGCCTGCCGCTCATCCGGCCCGGGGAACGGGTGAAGCTGTCCTTCGGCAAGGACGACAAACTGAAAGTGCGCTATCACATCGACGCTGCTGTAAGTTCCCCGGGAGGCATCTTCAATCGCAACAAAAAGCTGGAGCGCGGCTACCGCATCACCATCACCAACCATCACCAGCGCGCCATGGACATTACCGTGCTAGACCAGCTGCCCGTGCCCCAGGACAAGCGCATCACCGTAAAACTGGATGAAAAAAACACCAGCCCTGTCAGCCAATACGACGTCGACGGCAAACAGGGCGTGCTGGCCTGGCGCAAAAATTATCTGGCGGGGGAAAAGAACGAAATACGGTTTGTCTATTCGGTGGCCTATCCAGCGGAATTGGCGCTGCAGGGCTTATAGACATGCCCTTCGGCCGTGCGGGGACATATCTGCGGCGGGCCAATATCAGGAGCGTCCGGAGCGGATCGACTGCCGTCTGCAAACAGCGGGTATGGTTGCTGTTGTCCGGCTCCGGTGAGAAAAAAGGGGCAAGCGTTGCGCAGGGGATGGAGAAAATGAATACCGTTGTGATTCAAGCAGAGCACCGGTGCAGCCCGGTTCGGCTTTGCCAAAGTGCGCTGGTGGGTCTGGTCCTTGCGCTGTGGCTGGGACAGGGCGTGGCGGCGCTGCCGGCCGCCGGGAATGCCGGCAACGATGATCCCACAGAAAAAGCGGCGCTGATCGAGCAGGTCATGTCGCTCTCGGGCATGGACGAAATGATCGTGCGGCTCCCCGACATGGCGCGCACGGGCTTCCAGCAGCAACCCCCACCGCCGGTGGACAGAGCGCAGTATGAGCAATTCCAGGAGATATTTCTGACCGCACTGGATCCCGGGCAGGTGCGCCGTTCAGTGGTGAATTTCCTTGACCGTCACTTCGACGGGCCACGCTTTGCTGATTTCGCGGCGATGCTGAACACCCCTGTGGCCAAACAGATGACCGCGCTGGAGCTGCAAGCGGGAACGCCGGAAGCCGGGCGGGAGATGATGGCCTTTGCCAACACCACCCTGGGACAGCTTTCCGCGGAGCGCGCTGAGCTGATCCGGCGGCTGGAGCGCGCCCAGGGCGCCGCGGAGGCGATGGTGGCAATGCAGGTGATGATGGCCCGCACCATGATGGAGGGCATGAATCGCATCGTTCCGCAAAACCGGCGCTTGAAGCCTGGGCAGATCGAGACGTTCTTCGCCCGCATGCGCCAAGACAGCCTGGCCCCCGCCCGGCAATATGCCGAACTCAACATGGCTTATGCGTACCGCTCGGTTTCCGACAGCACGCTGGCCGACTACGCCGCCCTGTACGAATCGGAGACCGGGCGTTGGGCCACAGCGTTGTTGGTGGACGCCTGGCTGGACGCATACCGGGGTATTGCCCGCAGACTGGCACAGGCCATGGCGGAGTCGTTCGGGCCACACGACGACGGGCGCTATTATTGAGACTTGCATAAATGACTGACACTTTTTCTTATTTTGGTTGTCCAAAGGGTTGTGTGAGAATGGCAACCGGAGTAAGAGATGAAACGAGACCTGAAAGCATTGCAACGCCGGCGAATGCACGCGGCCCGGCT
>DRLM01000036.1 GCA_011375345.1 Gammaproteobacteria bacterium | reverse complement strand
GCCGGTGGCCATCTTGATGACATAGCGCCGCCAGCTTTCATCGAACATCTGCGCCGACACCGCACCGCTGGAGTCAAAACGCATCAGGTCGAATTTATCCTTGGCCCCCACCACGTCATACAGATAGACGATGGTCTCCAGCGCCTCGCGCTGGGCGAAAAAGTATTGAAACTGCGACATGGTGCCGTCGGCCTGGGGCAACAGGTGAGGCTCCTTGAACCACCAGTTCAGCAAGCTTTTACTGGTATCGGTCGCGCCCACATAACCGCTGTCGCGGAACTCCTTCACCTTGCGGCGCAGTTGATGCACCAGCGGCGGCATCAGTTTGTCCGCGCTGCTCTCCCGCAGCGCCTCATCAGCCGGAAACCAGCGAATGTCAGGGTCGAGAATGGCATGCGGGGAATCGGGAAAATCGGGATGCAGGGCCATAGACTAAGACTCTTCCCTTTTTCCGATTTGATCGGGATTCAAGCGAACGGGTTTTCCGTCCCGATAAATGACGGCGTATTGCCCCAACCGCCGTTTGGTTTCCATGGCCTTGATCACCGCACGTTGTAATACCTCGCGCACCTGCTGGGAATGCTGCTGTAACTCTGTCATGGCTTCACGCTCATCAGTTGTTTGAATAAATTAGAATTTTCAATCTTCCGGCCTTCGGCATCCTGCACAAAAATCACCTCCGGGTTTTCCCTGGAGTTATCCAGGCAAACCGTGGCGCTGCACAAGGGCGCATAGTGATTCAGCAAATTAAAAATGCTACGGGGGTAGCGCCGCACGATGGCCTCCCGGGGAATATCGTGCCCGCCGTGGGAAACGCGCTCGGCCACCCGCTCGATGGACATTTCAATGCTCGGCAGCCAAAGATAATAAAGCTCGACCCGCCAACCGTCGGCCAGCAGGCGGCGAACCAGACGCAGGTAGGTCCTGCCCGATAACGTGGTTTCAAAGGCAAAGTCCTCGCGCGCGGCGATATATTGTCCAATCTCCCGCAGAAACAGGCGACTGGCAGTAAGCCACTCCCGTTCCGGTGACAAGGGCGACAACCCGGCGGCGATCATGTCCGCATTGACAAAATTCCGGCATCCCGCAACCTCGGGCAGAAAACTCAGGGCAAAGGTTGTTTTTCCCGCGCCGTTTGGGCCGGCGATAAGGGTGCAGACCGGTACGGTCACACCGTCACCTCCACAATGGTCATGGTGTCATTACCAAAGATGTCCACCACCTTCACCGCCACCTTGCGCCGGCCCGGCGGGCATTCCTGGGCCACACTGATCAGCTCCAGCGAGCGGTCCTTTTTGGTGCGGAAGCTCTGCCACTCATTCTCGAACACATAGTCGCCGGTCCACTGCTCTTGCGTTTCGCCGGTCTCGGGATTGACCACGCGGATGATTTCGCGCTTGCTCTCGAAGTCGAAATCGACGCTCCAGTAGTCGATCCAGTCGGTCCAGTGTTGGGTGAGCTGTTCGCGGGTAATGATGCCATCCTTATCGCGGCTCACCTTCCAGATCTGGCCGCGCTCCACCACGATCTTGCTGCCCTTCTTCCTCAGGCTCGTCTCGGCGTTGGCAATGGAATCCTGCGAGTAGAACACCGAGAAGTCGGTCAGCTCCACCGCCAGGGTCGGAAGCCCCCCTGACAAGGGGGGTTGGGGGGTTAAGAACTGCTCTTGACGTTCCACGATCCTTGCTTTCAGATCCGAGTAAACCCCCTCGATATTTTTCAGCACTTCACGATTGGAGTAACGGAGCACATCCACGCCAAGTTGGTTGAGACGTTGTGTTCTTCTTTCATCATATCCTTGTTGTTCGGCATGAGAATCTCCATCGATCTCGATCGCCAACATCAATTCCGCACAATAAAAATCAACAATGTATTCATCCAATGGCTTTTGCCGTGTGAATTTCAGATGACCAAAGCGCTTACCCCGCAAGACTTCAAACCACAGTCTTTTCTCAGCGGGCGTCGGGGTTTTTCGGTTTTCCCGCGCCTTTTCCGTGAGTGATGGGTTGTAGGGAAGATAAGCCCCCTTGCCTTTAACCCCCCTGCCCCCCTTGTCAGGGGGGTAAGAGATGATGGGCCTGACCTCGATGAAGGAGACATCGTGGAACACCACCTGGTTCTTCTCCACCGCCCGCTTGTCGAACACGTCTGCCGGTATATACTTGGGCGAAATATCGATGCCCTTGGCCCGCGCCTCGTCCAGCACGTTGGGGAACAGCCCCATCTCGAATTCGAAGCCGAGGATGTCCACCCTGGTGATGTGCTTCTTGCGGCACTCCAGGATAATCTCCTCCACGAACAGCCGCGTGACCGGCAGGTTCACCGGCCCTACCGCCACCAGCCGCCCGGCACGCTTGCCGTGGAAGCATTCGAACTGTTCGACCTTCTCCGCCCGGTAGGCGCGCAGGATCAGGTCGAGGAAGGCCGCCTCCCGCTCCTCTTGCAGTCGTCTTGCAGCCTGTTCCCTAACCCCCTCTAACTCCCCCTTATCAGGGGGAGAACCGGTTGTTTGCCCCCCTGACAAGGGGGGGTGGGGGGTTATACCGATGAAGTGCTGGCGCTCGTACTTGCCCAGGTTGAGAATCTCGAAGGCGCGGTAGTCCTTGCCTTCCTCCTTCAGTTGCCGCTGTACACCGATCATGCGCTTGCGGGTGGTGTGGATGGCGAACTTGCCCAGATCGGTGGCGATCCACTTGCGACCAAGCTTCTCCGCCACGGCGGCGGTAGTGCCGGAGCCGCAGAAGAAATCGGCGACCAGGTCGCCTTCGTTGGAGGAGGCTTTGATGATGCGTTCCAGGAGGGCTTCGGGTTTTTGGGTGGGGTAGCCGAGTAGCTCTTGGGATGCAGTAGCAACACCAAACCCTGGCAGGTCAACCCAAATAGAATCAAGAGGAATGGTGTATTCGTCAAGATAATATTTTTTGTACTTCTGCCCAGTACGTGACACATAGATGTATCCCTCTGCTTCCATTTTTGCAATGGAGGCATCTGAATAATCTCCTAATGATGTACGTTTAAACTTTCGGCCATCTGGATCACTATATCGAAACTCCTTTAGCTGCTTCTCAGTAATCTTTCCCGGAACCATATTGAAAATTGCATCACGCGATTTCGAGTAAGCAATGATATTGTCAAACGTCTTCGGCCAGTGTTTCGCCTTTTTCTTAGCACCTTTCCCTACAGCATCCTTTTTCCAGATTATCTCACCACGGAAAAGAGATGAGTAAATTTCGTCTAGAACTAATCTGATCTGGCTGGATAGCCGCCAATCACAATGCACATAAATACTCCCATCCTCCGCCAATAGATCCCGCATCAGCACCAGCCGCTCGTAGATCATGGCGATGAAGGAGTCCGCCCCCTTGCCCCAGGTGTCGCGGTAGGCGATCTCTTCCAGGATGTTGGGCTTCTTGGTGAAGGTGTCGCCACCGATCTCGATATCCATGGAGAAGTCGGCGCCCACGTCGAAGGGCGGGTCGATGTAGATCAGCTTCAGCCCGCCCTGGGCCTCGATCTCCTCGCGCAGCGGGCCGTTCTTAAGAGAAGAGAGAATCAGCTTGTTGTCGCCCCAGATCAGCTTGTTGGTCCAGCCCTGTAACTGCCGGCCCCGGTTGTCCATGGCAAACAGGTCCGATTGCAGCGCGGTCTGCTCGGGCTTTTCCGCCCGTGGCTCGTCCACCTGTTCGATGGTCTGAAACGGCAACACGATGTTGCAGACCTCGTGGGTCTTGCCGTTCCAGACCAGCTCAACCTCGCGTTTCTCCTCGAACAACAGGAAGCGGTATTTATCCGGCAACGGTTTGCCCGCCTCCAGATATTGCAATATCTCGCGCTTTTCGCTGTCGTTCAGTTTCAGTGACCCGCGGCCGGCAGCACCGTCACCCTTGGCGCTGGATTTTGCTTTGGCTGCTTTACCGTTACCCGCCATAACCGGCTCCATCATGCTTGTTGTTCTTTATGATTCGGTTCACTTCGCCGTCCCCTTGCGCCCGGAAGCCGGGTCAAGTTTCACGGGAATATCATTGCGCTCGCAGTAATCTATGATCAGCACCGCCACCATATTGGCGATGGAACGATGCTCCCGCTCCGCCGCCGTGCGCAGCGCCTCTTTCAGTTCCGGTTCGATGCGAAAAGTCAGCGTGGCGGTCTTGGTGGTGGCCATGGCTCCCCTCGGGTCTGGCATGCTACTGTTAATGTACTGTAATGTACTGCAACATCCCGTATAGTCCAAGGGGTTAAGAAAAAAACGGGCCGGGAGGGAATCATGGTCCGGGACTTTTCACCCATCACCTTCTTCCAGCGCACATCCAGCGCGCTGCCGGGCCGATATTTCCAGGAAAAGCATGGCGTCCTGGCCGAGGTCGCCTTCGATGAACTGGAGGAGAACGGCCAAACGTCAGAGGCTATCTTTCAGGCGGTCTCGCAGTTGCCGGAGCGAAAGCTGAAACAGACCGAAGCGGAGTGTCGGGAGATCGAAGCCATGGTCCATCAGGCCGGGGTGACGGCGCTGATCGATGAGGCGACGGACTTCCACAAGAACGCCGAGTTTCCAGAGGCCATCAACCAGCAAGACAGCTTTCACGGCAAGGTGATGTGGACCGTTCTGGAATACCCCAACTACTGGGCCGGGGCCACCTCGAACCTGTACGCGGAAAACATCCCCGATGCCTCCTGGAAGAAACGCAACGGTCTGCCCCACCTGCCGCCCCATGTGGAGCCTAAAGACACCGACCGGCTGGCGGATGCCCTGAGCCACTATTTCCGCAGCAAAGGAGGCCGGGGCCGCCATTGCCGGGTGGACGTGTACCGCAAGGGCAACAAGGAGAACTTTGGCGGGCGGGGGTCAATAAAAGACGGTGGCACAAATACACATAATGCAACGCTGCGGCGCTTATCCCGTATTTCTCATTCCCGCTGCAATGGCGTTAATGGAACGCAGCAGGGGATTCAGCCACAGGTTCCGTTCTTTTTCGCTCAGGTGCCCGCTGCGCGAGCGGTGGATGAGTGTGATCTGAATGTGATTCAGGGGGTCGAGGTAGGGGTTGCGGCGCCGCAGGGACAGGGCGAGCACGGGGTTGCGTTCCAGCAGGCTTTGGTCACCGGCCACGCCCAAGACTTGGGTGCGGGTGCGTTCATATTCTTGTTCGATTTTGTTCAGTATTTGCAGGGCCGCTTCGCTGTCGCCGGCCAGGGTGGCGTATTGGCGCGCGATGGTCATATTGGCTTTGAACATGGCCATTTGGGTGTTGCTGAGCAGGGCGCGGAAGAAGGGCCAGTCTTCGTACATTTTCTGCAGCTTGGCGAGGCGGTCCGGCTGGTTCTTGCGCCAGCCTTCCAGGGCTGCGCCGATGCCGTACCAGGCGGGCAGGGTGTGGCGTGACTGGGCCCAGCCGAACACCCAGGGAATGGCGCGGATGGAGGCTTTGGAGCGGTTTTGTTTTTTCCGGTGGCTGGGGCGCGAGCCGATGTTGAGCAGGCCGATTTCGTTGACGGGGGTGGCTTCGTAGAAGTAGTCCAGCAGGCCGTCGGTGTGGTCGGTGAGGTCGCGGTAGGCGGCTTCGCCGGCTTCGGCCAGCTGGTCCATGATGCCGAGGTAGTCTTTGCGCGGTGCCGCCACGGGGCGGATCACGGCGCGGCTGGCTTCCATCAGGCCGCTCACTCCCATGGTGAGTTCGTACACGGCGGTTTCCTGGTTGCTGTATTTGTAGGACAGCACTTCCCCCTGCTCGGTGAATTTGATCTGGCCGAGTACGGTGCCTTCCGGCTGGGAGAGGATGGATTCGTAAGTGGGGCCGCCGCCGCGGCCGATGGTGCCGCCGCGGCCGTGGAACAGGCGGCACTGGATGCCGCGCGAGCGGGCCAGGGCCACGGTTTTCCGCTGGGCTTCATAGAGGTTCCAGGCCGAGGCAAGGATGCCGCCGTCCTTGCAGGAGTCGGAATAGCCCAGCATGACTTCCTGCAGCCGGCCCGAGGCGGCCAGCAAGCGCTGGTAGCCCGGGTGGTCGAACAGCGCCGCCATCACCGTTTCGATGTGGTCCAGATCGTCGATGGTTTCGAACAGGGGGGAGATGTGCAGCTTGCAGAACCACTCGCCGCCGCTTTGCCCCACCAGGCCGCTCAGCCGTGCCAGCCACATCACTTCCAGCACATGGCTGGCGGCGTGGGTCATGGATATTACATAGTGGCCGAAGGCGTGTTCGCTGATTTCCTCTTGCAGCCGTTTTACCACTTCGAAGACTTGCAGGGTTTCCCGGGTGTCGGGGCGGAGCCGCGCGTGGGGCACGACCACGGGGTCATCCCGGCCGAGCAGGTGGCCGAGCAGGTCCAGGCGGGCGGTTTCGTCCAGGCTGTGGTAGTCGATGGGCTGGGGCAGGTGAGACAGGATGTCGGTCACGGCGTCGCTGTGGCGGGTGGATTCCTGGCGGATGTCCAGTTGCATGAGGAAAAAACCGAAGGTCTCCGCCAGCCGGATCAAGTCCTGCAGTTCGCGGGCGGCGATGTTGCCGCTGCCGTGGCTGCGCAGGGAGTCGCGGATGAGGTGGAGGTCGCGCAGGAATTCTTCCACGCCGGCGTAGCCGTCCGCCGGGCCGGTTTTTCCTTCCGCGCCGGTGGCATCCAGGGCGGCCAGGGTGCGTTTGAGGCGGTACCGCATGATGTAGAGTTTGCGCCGGTAGGGTTCGTGGGCGAAGCGGTCCGGTTTGCCCGCGAAGGCGTTTGCGGCATAACGCTCGTCATTGTGGAGGCTGTTGAGGAAGGCGGCGGACAGCCGGCACAGGCGGCTGGAGTGGGTGAGCACGTGGCTCAGCCGCTGGGTGCGTTCGAGGTAGTGGAGCAGCACTGTGCGGGCGTGCAGGCGCACGGCAAATTCGGTGGTCTCCGGTTTGACGAAGGGGTTGCCGTCCCGGTCGCCGCCAATCCAGGAGCCAAAACGCAGGAAACTGGGCACGGTGATGCCGCTGGCCGGGCCGTAGATGCGGTCAATGGCGCGCTCCATGCCGCGGTAGACCCGGGGCACGGCGTCGAACAGGCTGTCCTGGAAATAGAACAAACCCTGGCGGATTTCGTCGTGCACCTGGGGTTTTTGGGTGCGCACTTCGTCGGTGTTCCACAGGATTTGAATTTCGCACTCCAAGTCATCGACCAGTGCCTGGGTTTCCTCGGCGCCGAGACCGGACTGGTCGAGGCGCTCGCTGGCCAGGAAGATGCGCCGCAGCGCTTCCATGGTGGTGCGGCGCTTGGCCTCGGTGGGGTGGGCGGTGAAGACGGGGATGTAGCGCAGGGTGTTCAGCAGGGTTTGCACCTCGCTGGCGCTGTAGCCTTCGTCGTGCAAGCGGCGCAGGCTGCGGTCGAATGAGCCCACCCACAGCGGCCCTCCCTGGCGCAGGGTTTCCCGCCGCGCCTTGTGTTGGTGCGCTTCTTCCGCGACGTTGAGCAAGCTGAAATAGGTGCCGAAAGCGCGCACGACGTGGGTGAGGGTGTCCGGGTCCAGGTCCTGAATGAGGCGTGACAGGCGCTCCCGCTCGCGGGGGTCGTCTTGCTTGTGCAGGCCGATGTAACCCGTGCGCAGCGCTTCCACCGCGTCGTAAACCGTATCCCCCGCCTGGGCGCGCAATACCTTGCCCAGCAAGCGTCCGAGCAGTTTTACCCGCTCGCGCAGTGCGTTGTCATTCATGTTCAAACCCATCGCTGAAAACTGGCGTGATCCGGCCGCGCGTTTTTTGTACGGCTTGCAAAGCCGTTGCCGTCAGAGGGGCGCCGGAGTGGCGCGTATTATACAGGCTCGGGTGGTGCCGGTTTTTGGGACAGGGACCGTTCGTAGAGCTTGAGGTAGTTCCGGGCGCTGTTGGCCCAGCTGAAGTCCTGGGCCATGGCGTTGCGTTGCAGCCGCCGCCAGGCCCGCGGCCGGCGGTACAGGGCCAGGGCCCGGCTGAGCGCTTCCAGCAGGGCTTCGGGGCTGGGGTCGCTGAAGACAAAGCCGGTGGCGCGTCTGGGGCCGTCGCTGGCATCCACCACCGTGTCCGCCAAGCCGCCGGTGCGGCGCACCACCGGCAGGGTGCCGTAGCGCAGGCTGTAAATCTGATTCAGGCCGCAGGGCTCGTAGCGCGAGGGCATGAGAAAGAGGTCGGCGCCCGCTTCGATGCGGTGGGCGAATTCCTCGCTGAAGCCGATGGTGACGTGGAGCCGGTCGGGGTATTGTTCCGCCAGGGTTTTGAGAGTCTGTTCCAGTTGGGCATCGCCACTGCCCAGGAGTACGGTTTGCACGGGCCGGCTCAGCAGGGCGGGCAGCGCGCTCAGTACCAGGTCCACCCCTTTTTGCGCCGCCAGCCGTCCCACCAGGCCGATCACCGGTGTTTCCGCGCTCACGGGCAGGCCGGTCTCCCGTTGCAGGGCGGCTTTGTTGGCGGCTTTGCCGTCCAGATTGCCGGCGCTGTAATGGTGGCTCAGATAGGGGTCGTGGACGGGGTCCCAGACGCTGTAGTCGGCGCCGTTGAGAATGCCACAGAGGCGGTCGGCGCGGGCGCGGAGCAGGCCGTCCAGGTTGCAGCCGAATTCCGGGGTGGTGATTTCCCGGGCGTAGGTGGGGCTGACGGTGTTCAGGCGGTCGGCGTACACCAGCCCCCCTTTTATGAAGGAAAGATTGCCGTAGAATTCCACGCCTTCCGGTGACCACAGGTGGCCGGGCAGCTTTTGCCGCCAGAAGTGCTCTGCGGCAAAGATCCCCTGATAGGCTAGATTGTGAATGGTGAACACTGTGGCCGGGCGCCCGGGGAGGCCGTGGAGCAGAGCGGGTACCAAACCGCTCTGCCAGTCGTTGCAGTGCACTACATCGGGGCGCCAGGCCAGGCCGGCCTGGTCCAGGGCCAGGGCGGTGACGGCGCGGGCAAAGACGCTGAAACGTTCCGGGTTGTCGGGCCAGTCGTGGCCGTCGGGGCCGGTGTAGGGGTTGCCGTTGCGGTCGAAGTGCGGGGCGGAATCCACCAGCCACACCGTCACCTCGCTGCCCGGCAGGGTGGTTTCCAGGATGCGCACCGGGTGGGGGTCTTCCTCCAGCGCCAGGCTGGCGATGCGAATGTTTCCGGCCCGGCGCATGGCGGCGCGGTAGGCGGGCATGACGAGGCGCACGTCTTGGTGCAAAGCTTGCAACGCCGCGGGCAGGGCGCCGGCCACATCACCCAGGCCGCCCGTTTTCATCAGGGGATGGGCTTCGCTGGCAACGAAGAGTATTTTTCGTGGTCGCATGGTGAGGGTTCAATTCCGTTGACGCGGGCTGTCCGGCAATCAGGCACCAGGCTGTTAACGCTGACAAGCACTTAGCGTTAAAGCGCCGGCAGGCACAGACGATACACAGCAGTATACGTGATCGACAGGGGTGGATCACGCCGGCCAACACGCAAGGAGAATGGATGATGCGACTGGCACTCATTGGATTGGGCAAAATGGGCGGTAACATGGCCCGCCGGCTTTGCCGGGGCGGGATCGAAGTGGTCGGTTACAACCGTTCGCCGCAAATCGTGAACACCTTGGCGGCGGAAGAAGGCATGATCGCCGCCACCTCCCTCGCCGACGCCGTCGGCAAGCTGAGCGCGCCGCGGGTGGTGTGGTTGATGCTTCCCGCGGGTGAGGCCACCGAACAAGCCATCGACGCCTTGCTCTCCATGTTGCAAGAGGGGGATCTGGTGATCGACGGCGGCAACGCCAATTTTCACGACAGCCAACGCCGCGCCGCCAGGCTGGCGGAGCAGGGCATATTGTTTATGG
The DNA here is from genome assembly GCA_011375345.1 of Gammaproteobacteria bacterium. Classification (NCBI taxonomy): domain Bacteria; kingdom Pseudomonadati; phylum Pseudomonadota; class Gammaproteobacteria; species Gammaproteobacteria bacterium. The sequence goes on along the minus strand of DRLM01000036.1, from coordinate 16,046 downwards.
ATGCCGGCACGTCCGGTGGCGTGTGGGGCCTGGACAACGGTTATTGCCTGATGGTGGGCGGCGACAAGGCCGCGCTCAGTCTGGTGGAACCGGCACTGAAAGTGCTGGCGCCCGGCGCCGATCGCGGCTGGGCCCATGTGGGGCCGGTGGGCGCCGGGCATTTCACCAAGATGATTCACAACGGTATTGAATACGGCATGATGCAGGCCTTTGCCGAAGGCTTCGCCCTGCTCAAGGCCCGCGAGGAATTCGAGCTGGACCTGGGCCAGATTTCCGAATTGTGGCGCCACGGTTCGGTGGTGCGCAGCTGGCTGTTGGATCTTACCGCCGATGCCTTTAAGGAAGACCAGGAGTTGAAAGACATCGCCCCCTATGTGTCCGATTCCGGTGAAGGCCGGTGGACAGTGCTGGAATCAGTGGAACAGGGCGTCGCCGCACCGGTGATTACCCTGGCTTTGCAAATGCGTTTCGCCAGCCAGGACAAAGAAGGTTATCCCTATCGTGTCTTGTCCATGATGCGCAATGCCTTTGGTGGCCACGCCATGCAAAAGACGGCGGGCGGTCGCTGATGGATCCCTGCAGTCTGGTGATTTTTGGCGCCACGGGCAATCTGTCACGGCGCAAGCTCATGCCCGCTTTGTATCAGCTCGAAGCGGCCGGGCGCCTGCCCGAGCAAATGGATATTTTCGCTTTCGGGCGCCGTCCCTGGGAGCGGGACCAATGGGTGGAAGAAGTCAAAGGCATGCTGCGGGAGCATGACGGCGAGGTGGATGAGGACTTGTTCACCCGTTTTGCCCCACGCCTGCACTATGTGCAGGGGGATTTGCACGAAGACGAGTGCATGGACCGCCTGCATGCCATCCTGGACGAGAGCGGGCGGGCGGCCAATGTGATCTACTACATGTCCGTCCGGCCGGCTGAGTTCGGTGAAACGGTGTCGCGCCTGGGCGAAAAAGGCATGCTGGAGGAACAGCACGGCTGGCGCCGCATCGTGATCGAAAAGCCTTTTGGCTACGATCTATTGAGCGCCCAGATTCTTCAGGGCGGCATGCACAAATACCTCAAGGAAAGCCAGATCTACCGCATCGACCATTACCTGGGCAAAGGCACGGTGCAGAACATCCTGGTGTTCCGCTTCGCCAATTTGCTGCTCGAACCTTTGTGGAACCGCCAGTACATTGATCACGTCCAGATCACTCACTCCGAAACGCTGGGGATACAGGACCGGGCGGACTACTACGAAGGCGCGGGCGCCTTGCGGGACATGATCCAAAGTCATCTCATGCAGTTGCTCACCCTGGTGGCCATGGAGCCCCCGCCCAATATGGATGCCGAGTCGCTGCGGGATGAAAAAGTCAAAGTGCTGAAATCTGTCCGCCCCATTGCCCAAAACGCCGTGCATGCGCACGCCTTCCGCGCTCAGTACACCCGCGGTGTGGTGGCGGGCGAGGCGGTGCCGGGCTACCTCGATGAGAAAAACGTCGATCCCCGCAGTACCACTGAAACCTACGCGGCAGTGAAGCTTTATGTGGACAACTGGCGCTGGAAGGGCGTGCCCTTCTATCTGCGTACGGGCAAACGCATGGCCCAGTCCGCATCGGCCATCAATATTCGCTTCAAGCACCCGCCCCATCATCTTTTCCACAATACCCGTCTGGAACAGCTCAAGCCCAACTGGTTGTTGATCGGGATCCAGCCCAAGGAATGCCTGCGCATGGAGCTGCAGGTGAAAGTGCCCGGTGTGGAGATGCGTACCCGCACCACCAGCCTGGACGCCAGTTACCGGCGGGAGGACGACACTGAGCTGGATGCCTACGGTGATCTGCTGCTGGATGTGATCGAAGGCGATCGCACCTTGTTTTTGCGATACGATGAAGTGGAGTGGGCGTGGCGGGTGGTGGACCCCATTGTCAAAGTGTGGTCCATGGAGCGCGATTTCATCAACACTTACGCCGCGGGCACCTGGGGTCCGCGTGGCACCTACCGTTTGTTTGAGCGCGAAGACCAGTTCTGGCGCCATTCCCTGGACATTGCCGGCGGGGACCTGGAAGCCTATTGACCAGTTCGCAACGACAAAGTCCCAAGCTTCAAATACCGAGGTAAATGGATGTCCCAGCTGACCCGATCCCCGGCCTGGCAGGCCCTTGAATCCCACTACGAGAATATGCGCCATGTGCACATGCGCGAGTTGTTCGCCGCCGATGGCCGGCGTTTCGAACAGTTCTGTGTGCGCTTTGACGATATATTGCTGGACTACTCAAAAAATATCATTACCAGCGAGACACTGGGTCTGTTGCTCGATCTTGTCCGCCAGGAGGGCGTGGTGGCCTGGCGGGATAAAATGTTCGCCGGGGAGAAGATCAACTTCACCGAGCAGCGCGCGGTTTTGCACGTGGCCTTGCGCAACCGGTCCAAGCGTCCCATTCTGGTTGACGGCGAAGACGTGATGCCCAAGGTGAACGGTGTGCTGGCGCAGATGCGCGAATTTTGCAGCCGGGTGCAAAGTGGCGCGTGGCAAGGCTACAGCGGCCGGCCGCTGACGGATGTGGTGAACATCGGCATCGGCGGTTCCGATCTGGGCCCCGTCATGGTCACAGAAGCGCTCAAGCCTTACGGCCGGGAAGGCTTGCGGCCTCATTTTGTGTCCAATGTGGACGGCACTCATATCGCTGAAACCTTGCGGGGGCTGGATCCTGAAACCACCCTGTTCGTCATCGCCTCCAAGACCTTCACCACTCAGGAAACCCTCACCAACGCCCGCACGGCCCGCGCGTGGTTTTTGGAACATGTCAAAGATGAAACGGCGATTGCCAGACACTTTGTCGCCTTGTCCACCAATGCCGCGGAGGTGGCCAGGTTTGGCATCGACACCGCAAACATGTTTGAGTTCTGGGATTGGGTTGGGGGGCGCTATTCACTCTGGGGCGCCATCGGTTTGTCCATCGCATTGAACATTGGCATGGACAATTTCGAAGATCTCCTGCAGGGCGCGCACGACATGGACGAACATTTCCGCACCGCGCCCCTGGAACAAAACATGCCCGTTATCCTTGGTGTGCTGGGGGTGTGGTACAACAACTTTTTCGGCGCTGAAACTCACGCCATCTTACCTTACGACCAATACCTGCATCGTTTCCCCGCTTACTTTCAGCAAGGGGATATGGAGAGCAATGGCAAACGGGTGAACCGTTCTGGCGAGGCGGTGGACTATTCAACCGGGCCGGTGATCTGGGGCGAACCGGGTACCAACGGTCAACACGCCTTCTACCAGCTCATCCATCAGGGGACAAAACTGATCCCCTGCGACTTCATCGCACCGCTTTGGTCCCACAATCCCCTGGGTGACCATCACCGCATCTTGTTGTCCAACTTCTTCGCCCAGACGGAGGCCCTGATGAGAGGCAGGACCGAGGCCGAAGCACGGGCCGAACTGGAAGCGGCGGGTATGGCAGAGACGGACCTTGCGCGCTTGCTGCCCCATAAAGTGTTTGTGGGCAACAAGCCCACCAACTCCATCATGTTCGACCGCCTTGATCCCCGGACTTTGGGCCGCCTGGTGGCCTTGTACGAACACAAAATCTTTGTGCAGGGTATGCTCTGGAATATCAATTCCTATGATCAATGGGGCGTGGAACTGGGCAAGCAGCTGGCCAAGGCGATCCTGCCCGAACTCACAGGCGGGAAGGCCGTCTGTTCCCACGATTCATCCACCAACGGCCTGATCAATCACTACAAAGAGCGGGTGGCCGGGTCGGCTTGATAGCGCGGCACTGGGATGCGCCGTCAGAGGGCCTGAGCCGCTGCGCGCCCGCCATGTTCGCCAACGGGCGCCCGGATGTTGCGGGGGGCCACCAGACAACAGCTTGTCCTGACCTGTCTGGTGGCCGGCTTAGCGATGGGGTGGCGGGCCCTGCTCGACGGGCAGGCCGCTTTGCTGCCAGGCCGACATATGCCCTTCCAGATAGAGCACCTGCTCATAACTTCTGCTTTTCAGACTGAGCTTGGCAAAGCCCGCCCGCGGCCCGTGTTGGCAGTAGACCACCACCGGCTCCGATTTTTTCAGTCCTGCTTCTTCATAACGGGGCGGCAAGGCGTAGAAGGGGATGTGCAGGGCGCCCGGCACATGCCCGGCCCGGTATTCCCGCAGGGAACGCACATCCACGATGGCCGGTGCCCGTCCTTCCTCGATGGCTTTTAACAGCTCATGCTGGGAAATATGGGTGGGCCGGCCGCCCGCGCAGCCCAGCAGCAAGGTGCCGGCCAGACTCATTCCAAGCAGTTTGAGGGATGGCGCGATGGCGGTGTGTCCGGTGTTTGCGGTCATGCCCTGCGCCCTCGTTCCAGTGCCCGTGCCGTTGCCGCCAGGCGCTTGCCCAGGGCGCGGCAAAGGCGTTTTTCCTCTTCGCTGAGGGGCAGTTTGCTGTCGGCGCCGGACAGATGACTGGCGCCGTAAGGGGTGCCCCCGGTGCGGGTGGTATGCAGGTCCGGCTCGCTGTAGGGCAGGCCGGTGATCAACATGCCGTGATGCAGCAGGGGAAGCATCATGGACAGCAAGGTGCTCTCCTGGCCGCCGTGCAGAGTGGAGGTGGCGGTGAACACGGCGGCGGGCTTGCCGCTCAAGGTGCCGGACAGCCACAGGCTGGAGGTGCTGTCCAGAAAATATTTCAGGGGCGCCGCCATGTTTCCGAAGCGGGTGGGGCTGCCCAGTGCCAGACCGGCACAGTCGCGCAAGTCATCCACGGTGGCGTAGGGCGCCCCCGTGGCGGGGATGGTCTCCGCGGTGGCCTCGCACACCGCCGACACACCGGGCACGGTGCGCACGCGCGCCGCCATTCCGGCCACTTCTTCGACGCCCCGCGCGATCAGCTGGGCCATGTCCGCCACATTCCCCCTGCGGCTGTAGTATAAAACCAGTATCTCCGACATTTATCCTCCAAATCCAGCATGTTAGCAACGCGTTGGCCGACGTTTGCGGGGCGGATTTCTTGACACTGCATAGGTGACTTGATAGCTTTCCCAAAAGCTGTATTTTCGGGGCAGCGGTGGCATGGCCGCACTATAACCCGGACAGAACCAAAGTATACATCTGGAGTTTCCCTTATGAATAAACGGGCCTCCCTCGGGCTGATGGGCTTGTTTGCGCTGTTGCTGGCGGCTTGCGCTTCGGCGCCTACCCAGGAGATGAGCGATGCGCGCCAGGCGGTTCAGGCGGCACGGAGTGCCGGCGCGCAGAAACATGCACCGGATGCCTTCCAGAGCGCTGAGGCCCTGCTGTCCAAGGCGGAAAAAGAACTCTCGTCCCGAGATTACCGCGCTTCCCGCAAGGATGCCATTGCCGCCAAGAAAGAGGCCATCAACGCCCGCAATATGGCCCTGGCCATTGCCCAGGCCAAGGCTGCGGCGGATGAGGCGCGGCAGTTGGGCACCCTGTCTCAGGAGGCCCGCGATGTGCTGTCAGCGGCGGAAGCTGCGGCGGCGGCTGGCGATGCGGACAAAGCCGTGCGCCTGGCCAACCAGGCCCGGACCCAGGCAGAGGACGACGCGCGGCGGGGCCGCAAAGCCAGGCTGGATGCCGAGCGCCAGAACCAGTCCTGGCTGGATCAGGCCCGGCTGCTGCTGGAAGAAGCCCGCGGCTACAGCGACCGCATGAGCGGTGAGCAGGCCGCCGCCTTGCAGGCGGCGGAGCAGGCATATCGTCAGGGCCGGGGCGAGCAGGCTCGCGGCATGGCTTCCGAGCTGGTGGCGCAGTTGCGCAGTTTGCCCGAGTTGCCGGTGGTGGTGGCGGCGGAAGTGACGGAATACGAGGTGCTGCGTGGTGATACCCTGTGGGCCATTGCGGGCAAGGACGATATCTACGGTGACCCCTTCCAGTGGCCGCTGATCTACAAGGCGAATCAGGACAAAATCCGTGATGCTGATCTGATCTATCCCGGCCAGGTGTTTGACATCGAGCGCCAGCCTTCCCTGCGCGACATCGACGCGGCGGTGAACCATGCCAAGACCCGCGGTGCCTGGTCCCTGGGGGTAGTGGAAACGTCTGACAAAGCTTACCTGAACGGCGAGTAGGCGCCAGGCGCGGCCGCGGGATTGGGGTTAAACCACCCCATCCCGCGCGGCGCGCAACACCAGCCGGTCAAACTCCTCGGCGCTGAGCAAGCCGCGCTCCGCAACGATGTCGCGCACCGGCCGGCCGGTTTTTTCCGATGTTTTGGCGATTTCCGCCGCCGCGGCATAGCCGATCCGGGTGTTGAGCAGAGTGGCGAGTCCCACGCTGGCATGCAGAAAGTGGGTGCAGCGCTCCCGGTCGATGACGAGACCCTTGAGGTTTTTTTCCGTGGCGGCCCGCACGGCGTTGCCCAGCCAGTCCATGGCGTCAAACAAGGCCGAGCCCATGGCCGGCATCATCACGTTGAGTTCCAGCTGACCCGCCTGGGTCATGTAGGCCATCGCCGTATCCTGCCCCAGAATCTGAAAACACACTTGGTTCAGCATTTCGAACATCACCGGGTTGACCTTGCCCGGCATGATGCTGGAGCCGGGCTGCACCGGTGGCAGCAGGATTTCCCCCAGCCCCGTGCGCGGTCCCGAAGCCAGCAGGCGCATGTCGTTGCTGATGCGGGTGAGTTCCAGGGCGGTTTCGCGGATGACCGAGGAGAGATGTTGGATGTCGGTCATGGATTGCATCTGGGCCGCCAGATCTTCCGCCGGACGGATAGCCTCCCCGGTGAGGCGGGCCAGTTCCCGGGCGGCATTGTCGCGGTAGCCGGGCGCGGTGTTCAGCCCCGTGCCCGCGGCGCTGCCGCCCAGGCCGATTTCGCACAAGGGGTCACGGCAGGCCCGCAGCCGTCCGGTGAGACGGCGCAGAGTCCAGGCGTAGGCCCTGAATTCCCGTCCCAAGGTGGTGGGTACTGCATCCTGCAAATGCGTGCGGCCGCTTTTCACCGTGTTCCGCTCCTGTTCACCCAGGCGGGCGTACTCGTCTGCCATGGCCTCCACGCTGGCGATGAGTCCCGGCAGCTTGGCCAGGGCCGCCAGCCGGATGGCGGTGGGGATGGTGTCGTTGGTGCTCTGGCCCATATTGACGTGATCATTGGGATGGACGGGCCTGTATTCGCCGCGCTGTCCACCCAGCGCCACATTGGCCAGATTGGCGATGACTTCGTTGCTGTTCATGTTATGGCTGGTGCCCGCTCCGGCCTGGAAGCGGTCCACCACGAATTGATCCAGGAGTTCACCCCCCAAAATCCGGTCGCAGGCGGCGACGATGGCCTCGCTGAGGGCCGGGTCCAGCCAGCCCCCTTGTTGGTTGGCCACCGCGGCGGCGCGCTTGATGCGCACGTGGGCCAGCACAAAATCCCGGTCCGGCCGGCGGCCGCTGATGGGGAAGTTTTCAACTGCGCGGGCGGTCTGAATACCGTACCAGGCCTCTTCCGGCACGGGGAATTCACCCAGGCTGTCTTGTTCGATGCGGTGGGGGTGGCTCATGTGGGATCCTCGGCAAGGTTTGCGCGCAAAGCACTGTATTGTAACGTAAGCAGGCGTCCAACGCGTCTGGGGGCGCACAGCGGCAGTCGTTGGCGGGGCAGGGCGCTTGAATTCAGCGTGGTGCTCACCCCAGGTTTTCTGCTGCAGCGCCGCAGGGAGATCATCGCGGGAATGGCGCGCTTGGTGGAGGTGTTGAGTGGTTCGAAAGAAATGTCTCGTCAGCGGCCGCGTGCAAGGCGTGTTTTTCCGCGCCGCGACCCAGCAACAAGCCCGGAGCCTGGGGATTACGGGTTACGCCCGCAACCTGCCAGACGGGCGGGTGGAGGTGTTGGCCTGCGGTGAGGCCGGTGCCGTGGAGGCCTTGTGTGCCTGGCTTTGGAAGGGCCCGCCCCAGGCGCGGGTGGTGGATGTGCAGGTCACCGACAGTGTGGAACCGGCCCCGGCCTCTTTTGAGACGGGTTGACGTTTTTCTTGACAGGAAGGGTGGGCTCGCCTATATCCTGACACACAACTCAAGAAATAAGGCCATCAATCGTGAGGAAGGGAGCATGACTATGCACAAGCGGCACGCAGCCGCCCTGGCTTGCGCGGTGCTGGCGGCAGCAGGCTTTGCGGCCTTTCCGGCAGCGGCCAGCGAAGCCAATGACTGGCGGGCCTTGATTCACCAGCGTCATCCGGCCGCCCAGGACTGGTTGGGCACCATCCGGGAAACCATGGGCCTGTTGCGGGAAGTGGAGCGTTCCGGTACCACTCCATGGGAGCGGGGTGAAAAGCCCGACGATGCGGGTGACGGCGAGCAGCACGTGGATGGTGGAACCACAGCGGATCCTTTGAGTTCCTGACTTTCGCAGCGCCGCGACCGCTCAGCGGCGGTACCAGCGTTGGCGTAAGGCCTCGAACACCCGCTCCGGGTACAGGTTTTTTCCCACACTGCCGTTGTAACGGGCCAGCGCCTTGCGCAGGTCGCCTTTTTCCATGTCCAGGTAGTAGCGCAGTATGGTGCAGCCAAGGCGCAAATTGGTGAGCGGGTCGAATAGATTGTCCTGGGGACGGCCGAGTTCCGCCAGCCAGAAGGGCATTACCTGCATCAGTCCCTGAGCCCCGGCGGAGGAGATGGCCCATCGGTCGAAATTGCTTTCCACGTCGATGACCGCCAGCACCAGCTCCGGTGGCAGGGCACTGCGGGTGGCCTCAAAATGAACGATTTTGAGCAGCCGTTGGCGTTCTTCCAGGGCCTGCACACGGCTTTTCAGGCGGTGAGACATGTCCACCAGCCAGACTTCCGCGTCGAAACGGTCGGCGAAGCTGTCGTTGGCTTCTATGGCGCTGAGCAGACGTTCGCGCAGGGCGGGGTCGGGCGTGACGGGGCCGGAGGTGTTGGCCCACGAAGGCCACACAAAGAGCATCAGACAAAGGAATAGCGTCGCTCTGGCCATTGCCGGGTGTTTGCGATTTCACAGCTGCCGCGGGGGCAGGACCCCTTGCGGCGCGATCCGATCCGTACCAATCATTAGTCGGCGGCGCGTAACTGCGACTTGAGAAATTCCGCCAGACCGGCCAGGGGAATCAGTCTGCTGTCGCTGTCGCGGCGGGCTTTGTACTCCACTTCGCCCTTGTCCAGCCCCCGTTCCCCCAGCACTAGGCGGTGGGGAATGCCGATCAGATCCATGTCCGCGAACATCACGCCGGCCCGCTCCTTGCGGTCGTCCAGCAGCACTTCAATCCCGGCATCGAGCAGTTCCCGGTACAGCCCTTCCGCGGCGTTCCGCAGGCGCCGGGATTTGTGCAGGCCGATGGGAATCAGGCAGACCTGAAAGGGGGCGATGGCGTTGGGCCAGATGATGCCCTGCTCGTCGTGGTTTTGTTCAATGGCGGCGGCCACGGTGCGCGATACGCCGATGCCGTAGCAGCCCATGGTCATCACCTGTTGGCGGCCGCTTTCGTCCAGGCAGGTGGCGTGGAGGGCCTCGCTGTATTTGGTGCCGAGCTGGAAGATGTGTCCGACCTCGATGCCGCGCTTGATGGCCAGCACGCCGTGACCGTCTGGGCTGGGGTCGCCCTCCACCACTTTGCGCAGATCGGCCGTCTCGGGCTCCGGCAGATCCCGGCCCCAGTTGACGCCGGTGCAGTGCTCGCCGTTCCGGTTGGCCCCGCACACAAAATCTGCCAGGGCGGCGGCGCTGTGGTCGGCGATCACCGGAATGGTGAGTTTTACCGGCCCCAGTGAGCCGGGGGCGCAGCCCGCCACTTCTTGCACCTGTTCCGCCGAGGCGAAAGTGAGCGGCGCGGCCACGGCTTTGAGTTTTTCCGCTTTTAGCTCGTTGAGTTCGTGATCGCCCCGCAACACCAGGGCCACCACCGGTTCTTCCGCGCCCTGGACCAGCAGGGTTTTGATGCAGCGTTGCGCGGGAACCCCGAGAAACGCGCTCACTTCCCCGATGCTGTGCCGGCCCGGGGTGGCCACGGTCTGCATCCCGGCGCTGGGGGCGGGCCGTGGGCCGGGGGGGGGCAGGGCGGCGGCCAGCTCGACATTGGCCGCATAGTCGCTGCCGGTGGCGAAGGCGATGGCGTCTTCGCCGGAATCAGCCAGCACGTGAAACTCGTGGGAACAGTCCCCGCCGATAGAACCGGTGTCGGCGCGCACCGCGCGAAATCCCAGGCCCATGCGTTTGAAAATGCGACTGTAGGTCTCATACATGGTGTCGTAGGTGGCCTGCAGGCAGGTCTTGTCCAGATGAAAGGAATAGGCGTCTTTCATGATGAACTCCCGCGCCCGCATCACGCCGAAGCGGGGCCGGATTTCATCACGGAACTTGGTTTGGATCTGGTAGAAGTTGGCGGGCAGCTGGCGGTACGAGCGGATCTCGCCTCGCACCAGGTCGGTGATGACCTCCTCGTGGGTGGGCCCCAGACAAAAGTCGCGGCCGTGGCGGTCGCAAAAGCGCAGCAGCTCGGGGCCGAACTGGTCCCAGCGGCCGGACTCTTCCCACAGCTCCGCCGGCTGCACCACGGGCATCAGCACTTCCTGGGCGCCGGCGCGGTTCATTTCCTCCCGCACGATGGCTTCCACTTTGCGCAGCACCCTGAGGCCCAGTGGCAGCCAGCTGTACAGGCCGGTGGCCAGCTTGCGGATCATTCCCGCCCGCAGCATGAGCTGGTGGCTGATTACTTCGGCGTCACTGGGGGTTTCCTTGAGTGTGGCAAGCAATAGCTGGGAGGTGCGCATTCCTTTTACTCTCGATTGGGGAAGTCGCGACATTCTAGCCGTGCCGGCGGGCGGCCGTACAGGGAAAATCAGCCGCCGGGGATGATCCCCATGGACAAGTCCACGGCCTTGAGGTGCTTGGTGATGGCGCCCACGGAGATGTAATCCACGCCCGTGAGCGCGACGGCGCGGACCCGGTCGAGACTCACATTGCCGGAGGCTTCCAGTTTGAGGCGGCCCCGGGCCCGGGCGACGGCCTGGCGCAGCATGTCCAGGGAGAAATTGTCCAGCAGGGCAATGTCGGCCCCGGCGGCCAGGGCCTGGTCCAGTTCGGCCAGCGACTCGACTTCCACCTCCACGGGCAATTCCGGTTTGAGTTTGCGGGCGGCGGCCACCGCTGCGGCGATGGACCCGGTGGCGGCGATGTGGTTTTCCTTGATCAAAAAAGCGTCGTACAGGCCCAGCCGGTGATTGTGGCAGCCGCCGCAGCGTACGGCGTATTTTTGGGCAGCGCGCAGGCCGGGCAGGGTTTTTCTGGTATCCAGTATTTTCACGCCGGTACCGGCTACCGCCTCGGCGTAGCGGCGCGCGGCTGTGGCGGTGCCGGAGAGGGTCTGGACAAAATTCAGCGCGCTCCGCTCGCCACTGAGCAGGGCCCGGGCGGGGCCGCGGAGGTGGCACAAGACAGCACCGGGCGCCACCGCGGCGCCATCCGCCAGCGTCCAGTCAACCTCGACGGCGGGGTCGAGCCGGGCGAAGACGGTATCGAACCAAGCCCGCCCGCACAGCACCGCGGCTTCCCGGCTGATGACCTGCGCCTGTCCCTGAACCCGGGTCGGGATCAATGCGGCGGTGATGTCGCCGGCACCCACGTCTTCCGCCAGAGCGCGGTCGACGTCGTCGGCGATGGTGTGAGCAGGGGGGGGGCTGAACGCGCGCATGGGTGAATGCGATATCCTGCGGGCCGGGTCAGACAAGCAGACAGCCCGGCAGCGGCCGGGCCGTCTCTTCGATGGCGGAGCGGCGCTGCTTAGCGCCGCATGCGCCGGCGGCCTGCAGCGCCCGCGAGCAGCACCGCAATGGCTGCCGCGTCCAGGGCGCCGCCCCCGCCGGAGCCGGAAAAGTTGAGCACATTGGTTCCGCTGTTGCCGTTGCCTGTGGCGCTGCGGTTATCGATGACCCGGACTTCAACCGCGCGGATATTGTCCACCCGGAAGGATTCCGCCGGTTGGTTGTTGTCGGATGAGATATCGGCTTCGACGATGTATGTCCCGGTGGCGTCAGGGATCACGGACAGGGGGAAGGACAGGATGGACTGGGCCGCGAAGTTCTGGATGGCGCACTCCAGGCCGGTGCCGGTCGCGGCGCAGCCACTGCCCACGGCGCCGGGATTGAGTACCACCAGGCCTGGGGACAATTTCAGCCGCAGGGTGGCCTGGGGCACGTCATCGGGGCCGTTGTTGGCCAGGTTGATGTCGAAGCGGATCTGATCGTTGTTGTTGCCGATCTGGCACTGGTAGGCACGGGTGCCGTTTTGGACAAAGCTGTCGTTGTCAGTGACCTCGGTGCAGGCCCCGGCTGGCGTTCTGACTTCCACCGGATCCATGACCAGCAGATCGGCGACGGCCTCGTTGGAGACGGTGTCGCTGATCTCGTAGGCGCCGATATCACAGGCGTTGTCATTGCGACTGTGGCCCCGCTGATCGTTCAGGGGGCATACGCCGTTGTCGCCCGCGTTCACCGCCGGGCTGGCATCGCCCAGGGCGAAGGTGAGCAGAAAATCCTTGGCGCCGTCATTGAACTGCAGGCCGGTGGCGAACAGCGGATCGGCGACGATATCAGTGGCGGCAGCGCCCAGGCCCTTGCCGCCGCTTTGGCAGGTGTCCGCTGTGATGAGGTTGTGGCCGTTTGAGGTGACCAGGGTGAACTCACCCCCGCAGATATTGGTGCTGGTGCTGTTGCCGACGATGGTGTTTACCACCACTGTGACCACATCGTCAGCGGCGTTGTCGCAACCCAGGCCCAGGGAGGCATCTTTGCTGCCGCAGGCAATGAATTCCGTGCCCCCGGAGGAGGCCTGGTTGTCGAAGATGGTGCTGTTGAAAACGGCTATCTCGCGACTGTTGTAGACCCCGCCCCCTTCCGAGGTGCTGGCCACCGTTGCCGCATTGGCGCTCACGGTGGAGTTTTTCAGGGCCAAAGTGCCCTGGCTGTCGTTGTAGATACCCGCCCCCAGGTTGCCGGTGTTGTTGTGCACCGTGGTGCTGGTGATGTCCAGCGAGGCGGCGTTGAACACTCCCCCCCCCAAACCCTGGGTGGCGGTGGCGTTGGCGTTTCGAGAGGTGTTGTTGCGTACCACCGAGCGACTCACGGTGGTGCGGCCGAAGTTGCCCAGACCACCGCCGGCGCTGACGGCGGTGTTGTTTTCGATGACGCTGAGTTCGATGCCCAGGCGGGCAAAATCGTTGTAGATGCCACCGCCCAGCTCGGCGCTGTTATTGCTGACGGTGCTGTTGCGGACGATGGCCGAGGACAGATTGGCACCCGCGCCGGTGGCGCCCAGCAGCCGGATGCCGCCGCCGCTGGCACCTGGTGTATTCGTGGTGCTGTTGGCGTGGACGGTGCTGGCCAGGACCATGAGTTGGCCGCGGCTGAATATCCCGCCGCCGCCCAGGCCGTTGACGCCCAGCACCGATGTGTTGTTTTGCACCGTGGCCTTGTTCAGGGTAAGGTCGCCCGCGTTGTAAATTCCGCCGCCGTTGCCTGCGCCGCCGCTGGTGGCGGCGTTGTTCTCGATGGTGCAGGAATTGATGGTGACCGTGGCCCCCGAGGCGATGTAAAGTCCGCCGCCCTCGCCATCGACGGCACCATTGCGAAGAGTGAGATCCTGGAGGATCACCGTGCCGCTGAAGATTTGCATGACCCGGTCGCCGGCGTTTTGGGCATCGATAACCGTGGCGCTTTGCCCGGCGCCCTTGATGGTTACATCGTCGCTGATATCCAGATCGCCCGTGGCAGCCGCGCTTTCGCCGCCACCGGTCAGGGTGAGGGGGTAGACGCCGGTTTCGATGTTAATGGTGTCCGCGCCGGCCAGGGCGTTGCTTTCCTGGACGGCGGCGCGCAGGGTGCAGATATTGCCTGCGCTGAGGCATACCCCGTCTCCGGGGTTGCTGTCCACCGCATCAATACCTGCGGCAGTGGCGGGGACGGTAAAGGTGGCGGCGTAGACGGGGGTGACCAAAAGGGCGCTGAGCAGGGCAGGGGCTAGCAGGCGGTGAAAGCGGATGAACGAACGACAGGATGCTGGAAGGCGGTTTGTCATGGTCATAAGTACTTGCCTGCGCCTTTTCATCTAAACTATTAACGGCAGCAGGGTAAAACACTTTACCGAGCGCGCCGCAGCTAGCCACGTTAAACTGTTGTATGGAAGCGCGTCTCTGCGATCATGGAAGCGTGTGGTGCCGGCGGTTCCCCTGCCGCCCCGAAATAAGGTCTGTTCCCCATTCCGCCATGCCCCAATCCGTGCGGTCTGCACAGAGTTTACGCATACTAGCACATCGGCAAAAGTCTATTCCATAGCAAAAAACTGAATCATTATTTTCGCTTGGGGCTGTTTCCCGGTTCGAACGCAGCGCTGGTAGAGGTGGGGTTTTCCGGGTGCTTTCCCGGGGCGCAAGGCTTTGCGCGAGAGCCCCTTATCGTTTTACAGGGCTCAACGGGCGAACAGCAGATGAGCTGATCTGAGGGGGCGCGGTGTCTGACGTCCCCTTGCAACCGGGGGAACCGAGGGGGACCAATGGCTTTCGAGCCTCAGGGCAAGGGTGACAGTGATCCGCAGGTGGCGCTATTGCTTGGCGTGGTGTCTGATCTGGTGGCCGAGCTCAGGGGCGGGGAACGCCTGACTGTGAGCCTGGACAGCGATCTGGAGCGCGAGCTGGGTCTGGACAGCCTGGCCCGCGCGGAGCTTTTGTCCCGCGTCGAGCGCGTGGTGCAGGGGCGCTTGCCCGAGGACGCCCTGGGCCGGGTGGAATGTCCGCGGGACGTTCTTACCTTGCTGATGCCGGTCGGGCCCGCCACCAGGCCTGCGGCACAGGGGGCCGAGGCCGGATCACGGTCAGGGCCGGGGATTGCCTTGCCCGCGGAAGCCGGAACGCTGGTGGAGGTTTTGGACTGGCATGCCCGCCGCACCCCGGAACGAGCCTATCTCCATTTTTATTCCGGCGGACAACAGCTTGACAGCCGGAGCTTTGGCGCTTTGCACGAGGCCGCGGGGCGGATGGCCGGCGGCCTGCGTGCCCAGGGTATCGGCTCGGGCCAGACCGTGGCGCTGATGCTGCCCACCTCGGTGGATTTTCTGGCCGCATTCCTGGGGGTGATGATGGCCGGGGCGGTGCCCGTGCCCATGTACCCTCCCGCCCGGCGTGCCACGTTGGAAGACCACCTGCGCCGCCAAGCCGGTATTTTGAACAATGCCCAGGCCGTCATGCTGCTCACCAGCGAGGAGGTGCTGCCGCTGGCGCCCCTGCTCAAAGGGCTGGCGCCCGCCCTCCGGACCGTGTGCCGGGTGGCCGACCTGCCCAAGGCCGGCGCCGAACGGCCCCGCATCAAGGCCGGCGACATTGCTTTTTTGCAATACACCTCGGGCAGCACCGGCGACCCCAAGGGGGTGGTGCTCAGTCATGCCAATCTGCTGGCCAATATCCGGGCCATGGGCCAGGCGGTGGGCGCCAGTCCCGCCGATGTCTTCGTGAGCTGGTTGCCTTTGTACCACGACATGGGCCTGATCGGCGCTTGGCTGGGCAGCCTCTATTACGGCATGAACTTTGTGCTCATGTCGCCTTTGGCCTTTCTGTCGCGGCCCCTGCGCTGGTTGCAGGCCATCCAGCGTCACGGCGGCACCCTCTCCGCCGGGCCCAATTTCGCCTACGAACTCTGCCTGCGGCGGATTTCCGACGAGGAGCTGGCGGGCCTGGATCTGCGCACCTGGCGCTGCGCCTTCAACGGCGCCGAGCCCATCAGCCCCGTGACCTTGGAGGCCTTTTGCGAGCGTTTTGCTTCTTGTGGTTTTCGGCGCGAGGCCATGATGCCGGTCTACGGCCTGGCCGAGTGCGCCGTGGGGCTGGCGTTCCCGCCCGTGAACCGGGGGCCGCGGGTGGACACGGTGCAGCGCCGCCCTTTTTCCCGTCGGGGCCGCGCCCTGCCCGCCGGCCCGGAGCAGACCGGCGCGCTCCGTTTCGTGGCCTGCGGCCGGCCCCTGCCCGGTCATGCCATCCGCATCGTGGACCCGGCGGGGCGGGAATGCCCGGAGCGGGTGGAGGGGGAAGTGGAATTCAAGGGCCCCTCCGCCTGCCAGGGC
>DRLM01000035.1 GCA_011375345.1 Gammaproteobacteria bacterium | reverse complement strand
TGGCCCAGGTGGAGGGGGGGCAGGCGGCGCGGGTGGTGCTGGCCGTGCCCGCCCCCCGCCGTGGCCGTTTGCCTTTGGGACGGGTGGTGGTGGCCACCCGCTATCCCCTGGGTTTGTTCCGGGCCTGGTCGTTGGTGGAAATGGAGGCGGTGGCCATCGTCTATCCCAAACCCAGCGCCAAAGCGCCGCCGCTGCCGCCCGCGCCCCGAAGTGGCGGTCGCCAGACCGTGGCCGAAGCCGGCAGCGACGATTTTCGCGGCCTGCGCAACTATCAGGACGGCGACTCGCCCCGCCATGTGCACTGGAAAGCCTGGGCCCGGCAGGAGCAGCTTCTCACCAAACAATTCCAGCGCCAGCAGGCGCCGGAGCTGTGGCTGGACTGGGACAGCCTCACCGGGCCTGCGGAAACCAAGCTCAGCCATTTGTGCCGCTGGCTGCTGGATGCCGCCGCCGCCGGCGAGCGCTATGGCCTGCGCCTGCCGGGTGAGACGCTGCCGCCGGGGCAGGGTGCCGCCCACCGCCATCGCTGCCTTGCGGCGCTGGCCCTGTGCGGAGAGGCGCCATGAGCCGGAACACTATCGTGAACCAACGGTTTACGGGGTTGTTGCTGCTGGGACTGGGCCTGAGCGTGGCGCCTCATCTGCCCCGCCTGCCGCCGTGGATCAGTGGCCTGGTGGGGGTGCTGTTCCTGTGGCGCTACCTGGCCTGCAGCCGGGGCTGGGCAGTGCCGGGAAGGGGGCCCCGCCTGGCCTTTGCCGCCGCCGCCATGGCCGGGATTTACCTCAGCTTCGGCAGCCTCACCGGCCGCGACGCCGGCGTGGCCCTGCTGGTGGTGATGCTCAGTGCCAAGCTGCTGGAAGTGAAGCAGCGGCGCGACGTGGTGGTGCTCATGTTCGTGGCCTATTTCGTGGTGGTCACCCAGTTTCTCTATTCCCAAAGCGTGGCCGCCACTGCCTATGCCCTGTTTGCCGTCTGGTGCCTGCTCACCTTGCATCTTTGCGCCGGACACTCGGCCTGGCGTCCCTTGGCCCAAAGCGTGCGCCTGGCTGGCGTGCTCATGGCCCAGGCCCTGCCTTTGATGGTGGTGTTGTTCGTGCTGTTTCCCCGCATTCCGGGGCCGCTTTGGACACTGCCCAAAGATGCCCACGGCGGTCTCACCGGCCTCAGCGACAGCATGAGTCCCGGTGCCATCAGTCAGCTCAGCCAGTCCGACGCCGTGGCCTTCCGGGTGCAGTTCGACGGTCCTCCGCCGCCACCGGAACAACGCTACTGGCGCGGTCCCGTGTTGTGGGACACCGACGGCCGCCGCTGGTTTGCCGGCAGTCCCGGGCGGGCCGTGACGGTGCAGGTGGCCCCTCCCCAGCGTGCCTTGCACTACACCGTCACCCTGGAGCCTCACAACCGCAAATGGCTCCTGGCCCTGGACTGGCCCGTGGAGGTGCCCCTGGATGCCCGCCTCAGCGACGATTTCCAGGTGCTGGCAGCGCGCCCCGTGCAGCAGCGCCGGCGCTATCACCTGGCGTCCTACCTCGCTCCCGCCTCGGCCCCCTTAAGCCCCGCGCAGCGCCGCCGCGCCCTGGCTCTGCCCCAGGGCGGCAACCCCCGCAGCGTGGCCCTGGGGCGGGAACTGCGCCGGCGCCTGCGTGACGACCGCGCCATTGTCGCCCGGGTGTTGCAGCGCTTTCGCACCGAAGACTTCGTCTACACCCTGAGTCCGCCCTTGCTGGCCGGCGAGCACGTGACGGATGCGTTTTTATTCGACAGCCGCCGGGGCTTTTGCGAACACTTTGCCGCCAGTTTCGTGGTGGTCATGCGGGCCGCCGGCATCCCTGCCCGCATCGTCACCGGCTACCTGGGCGGCGAACGCAATCCCCTGAACGGCTACCTCGTCGTGCGCCAGCGCGATGCCCACGCCTGGGCCGAAGTATGGCTGAACGGTCGTTGGCGGCGGGTGGATCCCACCACCGCCGTGGCCCCCGAGCGCATCGAGCGCAGCATCCAGGTGGCCGATCTGGGAGTGGGGGCGGCAGTGCTGTTCGAGGTGCCGGGCGACGGCGTTCTGGGTGATGCACTGCGCCGCCTGCGCTACGCGCTGGATGCCTTCGACAACGGCTGGAACCAATGGGTGCTGGGCTACGGCCCCGAACTGCAAGAAAAATTTCTCGACCGCTGGGGAGTGGATGCGCGTTCCTGGTCTGATGTCGCCGGCAGTCTCTTGGCTGCCGGCGGCCTGCTGATCGCCGCCGTTGCGTTCTACATGATGCGGCCCACACCGCAAACACTCGACCCGGTTCAACGTGCCTACCTGCGCTTTTGCCGCAAACTCGCCCGGTGCGGCCTCAAACGCGCCGAGCACGAAGCCCCGGCCGACTTCGCCCAACGTGTCAGCCGGGCGCGGCCAGACCTTGCAGCAACAGTGGCCTGTATCACCCGGCTGTACTCGCAATTGCGCTACAGCACCGAAACAACGCCCGGAAAAACAGCAGAACTCAAAAAAAGAGTGGCGCGGTTCCGGCCCTGAGCACTACTTGCGTAAATCCTGTTGGATCGGCCCGGGGCGTGGTTTTCTCCCCCTATGCCCGGCCGGAAAAACGGTTCCCCTCCGCGCGCGAAAGGCAGCGCAAAACCGTTCCAGCGTCTGTCCCCGGCGTCTGCGCAGATCGCAACAACCCGCTACGTCTCCCCCCTCTTCCGCGCAAAATTCAATACTGAGCCCAGCGGACTGCGCACAGCGTTTCCCCCGCGCTGCAATACGTGTGTATAAATTTGCGTGGTGCGGATATCCTTGTGTCCCAGTTGTTCCTGGACAGTGCGGATATCCATACCGCGCTCCAGAAGGTGCGTCGCAAAAGAGTGGCGCAAGGTGTGACAAGTCGCGGGCTTTTGAATACCCGCCTTTATGACTGCTCTTCGAACCGCACGCTGCAACGCCTTTTCGTCCAAATGGTGGCGACGCACCACATTTGATCGTGGGTCCACGCTGCGCCGGGAAGCCGGAAACACATACTGCCATCCCCACTCCAGCGGCGCGTTGCGGTACTTTCGCGCTAAGGCATAAGGCAAGTACACCCTTCCAAACCCGTCCGCCAAGTCCTTTTGATGCGTGTTTTTCACCGACTCAAGGTGACGCTGAAGCGGCTTGACAATTTCATCCGCCAGCGTGACCACCCGGTCTTTCGCACCCTTTCCGTTAACGACATAAATCGCCCGGCGACGGAAATCAATATTCATCACCCTGAGTCTGAGACACTCCATCAGGCGCAGGCCGGAACCATACATCAAACAGGCCGCCAACCAGTGCACGCCCTCCAGGTGCGTAAACACCAGCGCCACTTCCTCAGGGGTCAACACAACGGGAAGTTTGGCAGGTTTCTTTGCACGAACGCTGTGAATTTTCCCAAGAGGCGATTTCAACACCTCCTTATAAAGGAAGTTCAACGCGTTGAGCGCCTGGTTTTGTGTGCTGGGAGAAACATTCCGGTCAACAGCGAGAAACGTCAAAAACGCCTCCACTTCACCATCCCCCAACTCTCTAGGATGGCGTTTGTCATGAAAAAATATAAATCGCTTTATCCACGTCACATAAGCCTCTTCGGTGCGGATACTGTAGTGACGAACACGTATCGCAGCGCGAACCTGTGACAAAAACGGCGAAGGCCTTCTTGTCATGCTTCCCCTCCCGTACCCCGGTCCGGCGAGTGTATGCCACACCCCGTTGCGCCGACAAGCGGTTTTGGGAGTGGTGTGTCCCATATTACCCGGAGAAGCAGTCTCAAGTTGGATGTGATACTTTGCGCAGTGTGCAAAATAGCAGCCATAAGACCATGATGTTGCGGAAGCTTGTCCTGCCAGATAACCGGGCGTAACATATCGTTCAGGAAAATAGGAAGGTGTAGTCATTGCGGGATATGCCCCAAAATGGTGTGTTGTAACACACCATTTTGGGGGCTATTCAATGTTAGCTTTGCGTGGCGAATTTATAAAGGGTAGCTTTCCGAGTCCGGTGCAAGAACCCTCGGTCACTTACTTGGGTTTTCTGTTACCGAAGGCCGAGGTATCAAATCATGGAGTCCGGGTTGCTCGAAGGGAAAAACAGAATTATTCGTGCTCTTGAATGAGCGTCACCATTCCCAAACGTCAGAGAAGGGTGGTGGCAGAAGAAAGG
>DRLM01000034.1 GCA_011375345.1 Gammaproteobacteria bacterium | reverse complement strand
CGGCACATCGCCGTAGAGCACCAGTGCCAGGTTGTCGTCCGGCAGCTCGGGCAGGGCTTGCGCCACAGCATGGCCCGTGCCCAACTGCTCAGACTGCTCCACCCAACTGACGCTGCTGTCGGAAAAAGCGTCCTGCACCTGCCCGCCACCGTGGCCATACACCACATGAATGTCCGCCGCACCGACGGTGTGCGCGGTGTCGATCACGTGCCCCAGCAGGGGCTTGCCACCCAGGGGATGGAGCACTTTGGGCAGCACGGAGCGCATGCGGGTGCCTTGACCGGCGGCGAGGATGATGATGCTGAGAGCCATGGAATATCCGTTTCGATCGTATTGGTGCTGCTTAAACCAAGCTGGTGACACACGTAATGTTCGACGTGCTGACACCGCAACGGGCGCGACGCACGCACAAGGAAGCCCGTGTCCAGTTTATTCGAACCGGGAGTGGCGCGCTTTCCCCGCCTGCTGTGAAGCCGGAGACGGCCGTTGATACCTGAAAATGCTTTGCGCGCTCAACGGTTGATTTCCCTTTTTTCATTTTAACCTCCCTGCCCCAAAACAGCGAAGGCCGAACCCTGGGAGGGATCAGCCTTCTCTGTCATGCCGCCTGCGGCTTTGAGCCTGAAAGCCTGCCGGATTTAGGGGGATCGAGCGAAAAAGTGGGAGAGCGAGGACAGATTGCCGCGATTCAGAGGCGCACTATGTAACAAAAAATCACGGCAGCGGGGACCCCTCTCCCGGTTTTGCAGCCGATTCATCCCAAACCCGGCAGGCCCCTAGGAGTGGCCGGTTTTTTTGCGCATGTTTTGTATCATGCGCAAACGGGCGGCGGCTTCCGCCAGTTCCGCCTCGGCTCTTGCCAGCTCCATTTCGCCCTGCTGATCCTTGAGTGCCTGCTCGGCGCGCTGCATGGCTTCCATGGCGGCGGCTTCGTCCAGGTCTTTGGCACGGGCCGCAGTGTCCGCCAGGATGGTTACCACGTGGGGCTGGACTTCCAGCATGCCGCCGGACACGAAAAAAAACTCCTCGCTGCCGTCGTCCTTGCGAACGCGCACTTCGCCGGGCTTGATGCGCGTCAACAACGGCGCATGGCGGGGCATGATGCCCACTTCGCCCATCACCGCCGGCGCGAACACCATGGCAGCGCTGCCGGAGAATATCTCCGCCTCGGCGCTCACGATGTCTACGTGTATCGTCATGGCCATAGTTATTTGTCACCTGTTATGGGTGTCGCCGCGCGGAACGCCCTGGCCCCGCGCCCCGGGCAACACTTAAAGTTTCTTCGCCCGTTCCACGGCTTCTTCGATGGAACCCACCATGTAGAACGCCTGCTCGGGCAGGTGATCGTACTCGCCATTGACGATGGCTTTGAAGCCGGCAATGGTGTCTTTCAGCGGCACGTACTTGCCCGGTGAGTTGGTGAATACTTCCGCCACGAAGAAAGGCTGGGACAAAAAGCGCTGGATTTTCCGGGCCCGGGCCACGGTCAGCTTGTCGTCCTCGGACAGCTCATCCATCCCCAAAATGGCGATGATGTCTTTCAGCTCTTTGTAGCGTTGCAGGATATTCTGCACCGCCCGGGCCGTTTCGTAATGTTCCTGACCGACCACCAGGGGATCGAGCTGCCGGCTGGTGGAATCCAGCGGATCCACCGCCGGGTAGATACCCAGCTCGGCGATGTTGCGGGACAACACCACAGTGGCATCCAGGTGGGCAAAGGTGGTGGCGGGCGAGGGATCGGTCAAGTCGTCCGCGGGCACGTACACGGCCTGGATGGAGGTGATGGAGCCGGTCTTGGTGGAGGTGATACGCTCTTGCAGCATCCCCATCTCCTCCGCCAGGGTCGGCTGATAACCCACCGCTGAGGGCATCCGGCCCAGCAGGGCCGAGACTTCGGTACCGGCCAGGGTGTAACGGTAGATGTTGTCCACGAAGAACAAGACGTCGCGGCCTTCGTCACGGAAGAACTCCGCCATGGTCAGACCGGTCAGGGCGACCCGCAGACGGTTGCCCGGCGGCTCATTCATCTGGCCGTAGACCAGCGACACTTTGTCGAGAACGTTGGAGTCCTTCATCTCATGATAGAAGTCATTGCCTTCCCGGGTCCGTTCACCCACCCCGGCGAACACGGAATAGCCGCTGTGCTCGATGGCGATGTTGCGGATCAGCTCCATCATGTTCACGGTCTTGCCCACGCCAGCGCCACCGAACAGGCCCACTTTGCCGCCTTTGGCGAAGGGGCAGATCAGATCAATGACCTTAATGCCGGTCTCCAACAGCTCCGTGGTGGGGGATTGTTCTTCGAAGCTGGGCGCCTTGCGGTGGATGGACCAGCGCTCGTCTTCGCCGATGGGACCGGCTTCGTCGATGGGATTGCCCAGCACGTCCATGATGCGGCCCAACGTCTTGGTGCCTACGGGGACGGAAATGGGCGCGCCGGTGGCGGTGGTCGCCAAACCGCGCTTCAAGCCGTCGGTGCTGCCCATGGCGATGGTGCGCACAACGCCGTCACCCAACTGCTGCTGCACTTCCAGGGTCAGGCCGGTTTCTTCCACCTTTAATGCGTCGTAGACCCTGGGCATGGCGTCGCGTGGGAATTCCACGTCGATTACCGCGCCGATAATCTGAACGATGTTGCCCGAACTCATGGTGTCAGTTCCTCTCAGATATCAAAAATTATTTTTACCCTGCTCGTCATCGCCGGGGCAGATTGCGCGCTCAAACAGCCGCGGCGCCGCCGACGATTTCGGAAATTTCCTGGGTGATGGCCGCCTGCCGTGCCTTGTT